>NZ_KV822030.1:610-908 GCF_001815805.1 Streptococcus sp. HMSC072D05 | reverse complement strand
CCAAGCGGTGGTGAAAGAAGTAGTTCCAACTTCAACGAATGCCACTTCAAATGGTATCCAAGGTCAACTGCAAAAAGGTACCCCAACCTTCATAGAAGGAAATCCGGTTGTTCCAATTGATGATACGAAACCAATGACTTTCGAAGATGGACAGTCAACGAAGACAGTTTCAGGTGTAGGTGAATACAGCATCAATTCAGATGGCTCTATTACCTTCACTCCAGACAAGAAATATGTTGGTACTCCAGCTCCAATAACGGTTAGACGGGTAGATAAGAATGGCACCCCAGTTACTGCG
>NZ_KV822030.1:0-510 GCF_001815805.1 Streptococcus sp. HMSC072D05 | reverse complement strand
AGATAAGAATGGCACCCCAGTTACTGCGACATATACCCCAACAGTGACTAAAGTAACACCAACAGGAACTGGCGCAACCAGCACAGGTCCTCAGGGTGTTCCACAAACGGGCACTCCAAGCTTCCAAGGTGGCGATCCATTGGTTCCAATCGATGAAACAGTAGAGCCAACCTTCGAAGACGGAAGCAAAGAGAAATCTATTCCAGGTCAAGGAACTTACACGATTGCACCAGACGGTACAGTGACCTTCACCCCAGAAGCTAATTTTGTAGGAAAAGGAACAGGCGTAACGATTGTCCGCAAGGATAAGAACGGTACTCCAGTTACTGCAAGCTATCGCCCAACAGTTGTAGATCCATCTACTGGTCATGATACGGCTTCTACAGGAGCAAAAGGCCAACCACAAGTGGCAACACCAACGTTTGAAGGACATATTGATTCGACTGTACCACCAACCTTTGAGGATGGTAGCACGACTATGGTTGTTCCGGGTGAAGGAAGCTATACAAT
>NZ_KV822029.1:0-616 GCF_001815805.1 Streptococcus sp. HMSC072D05 | reverse complement strand
CACACGAGTCAATTCAAGTTCTGGTGTTTCCCCCTTGAATTGCTTATCTGGGGTGAAGGTTACCTTACCATCTGCATCCACTTCGAACTTACCAACATTTGGCACTTCTTTCACAGTTGTACCATTGTCAAATAGTGGAGTTGAATCAGCTGGGAATGGAACTGAGGCATGGCCAGGAGTGAAGGTCACTTTACCTTCTTGGACCTGACCTTGTAGACCCTCTGTCTTATCTCCCGTACCAGTTGGGGTTACTTTCGTAAACTCTGGACTGTAAGTCGCAGTAACTGGGGTGCCGTTCTTATCTACGCGTTTGACTGTGACTGGAGCTGGGTTTCCAACAAACTGTTTGTCTGGTGTGAAAGTTACAGTTCCGTCTGGTGCAATCGTGTAAGTTCCTTGACCTGGAATAGATTTCTCTTTGCTTCCATCTTCGAAGGCTGGTTCAACTGTTTCATCAATTGGAACAAGTGGGTCGCCACCTTGGAAGCTTGGAGTGCCTGTTTGTGGAAGTCCTTGAGGACCTGTACTTGTTGCACCGGTTCCTGTTGGGGTCACTTTCGTAAACTCTGGACTATAGGTCGCAGTAACTGGAGTGCCATTCTTATCAACACGTTTC
>NZ_KV822028.1:0-206 GCF_001815805.1 Streptococcus sp. HMSC072D05 | reverse complement strand
CTGAATTTATTTCAGGTGGTTTTCTTTTGTTTTTCTCAACTTCTCACGTTATCTATCATGTGGTATAATAGAACAAAAACATTTTCCTTCTAGTACCTTGAAAATTCTATGCTATTTACAAAAAATATACCCTGTCCCTCGGGGTCCACTTGATCCTAGCTACTCAGAAACCATCTGGTGTGGTGGATGACCAAATCTGGTCCAAC
>NZ_KV822027.1:0-201 GCF_001815805.1 Streptococcus sp. HMSC072D05 | reverse complement strand
ATTTGATAAAGAAACGCGACAATCGATTGCCAAAGATTTAAGTAAGTTAGGTGCAAATGTGAATCAGATTGCTAAATACTGTAATCAACATCAACATAAAGCACCGAATTATGATGGCTTGGAATATAATATCAAAGCGGTGCGTGAAAGGTTAGATGAAATATGGCAAAGGCTAAATTAAGGCGAGTTCTTATTACCTTG
>NZ_KV822026.1:761-1026 GCF_001815805.1 Streptococcus sp. HMSC072D05 | reverse complement strand
AGTCACAGTCAAACGCGTAGATAAGAATGGGACTCCAGTTACTGCGACCTATAGTCCAGAATTTACGAAAGTGACACCAACAGGAACTGGCGCAACGAGCACAGGTCCTCAAGGACTTCCACAAACGGGTACTCCAACCTTCCAAGGTGGCGATCCACTGGTTCCAATCGATGAAGCGGTTGAGCCAACCTTTGAAGATGGAAGCAAGGAAAAGAATATTCCAGGCCAAGGAACCTACACGATTGCACCAGACGGAACTGTAACC
>NZ_KV822026.1:0-661 GCF_001815805.1 Streptococcus sp. HMSC072D05 | reverse complement strand
GATTGCACCAGACGGAACTGTAACCTTCACACCAGACAAGCAGTTTGTAGGGAATCCAGATCCAGTTACAGTGAAACGTGTGGATAAGAATGGCACTCCAGTTACTGCGACTTACAGTCCAGAATTTACGAAAGTAACACCAACAGGTTCAGGTGATAAGACAGAAGGTCTGCAAGGACAGGTCCAAGAAGGTAAAGTGACCTTCACTCCTGGCCATGCCTCAGTTCCATTCCCAGCTGATTCAACTCCACTATTTGACAATGGTACAACTGTGAAAGAAGTGCCAAATGTTGGTAAGTTCGAAGTGGACGCAGACGGCAAGGTAACTTTCACCCCAGACAAACAGTTCAAGGGTGAAACACCAGAACTTGAATTGACTCGAGTGGATGCCAACGGTACTCCTGTTACCGTTAAGTACCAAGCGGTGGTGAAAGAAGTAGTTCCAACCAGCACTAACGCAACCAGCACAGGTCCTCAGGGTGTTCCACAAACAGGCACTCCAAGCTTCCAAGGTGGTGATCCACTGGTTCCAATCGATGAAACCGTTGAACCAACCTTCGCAGATGGAAGCAAAGAGAAGTCTATTCCAGGTCAAGGAACTTACACGATTACACCAGACGGTACAGTCACCTTCACACCAGACAAACAGTTTGTTGGAAAC
>NZ_KV822025.1:0-209 GCF_001815805.1 Streptococcus sp. HMSC072D05 | reverse complement strand
ATGGCACTTGGGCGTTGTCCTGTCCAGGCTTCTTGGAGGGAAGCCACTTCCTGACGTAGGTTGTTGAGGACTTGGGTATCATTAGCTCCATAAACTGAGAGTGCCAGCTGGATCACATCCACTTCTTCCCGCTTCATAAGGGCACGGCCCTTGATGTCTTCCATAGTCATAGCGAGTGGCGTAGAGCCCACGATGGCCCGCACTTCACC
>NZ_KV822024.1:0-358 GCF_001815805.1 Streptococcus sp. HMSC072D05 | reverse complement strand
TCAATCTCAACTTTCAAGCCAAGACCAAGCCAAACTTGCTGCAGCAGATAAGGAAGCAGCTGAGGAAGCCAAGAAAGAGGAAGAAGCTAAGCAAGCAGCGGAAGAAAAAGCTCACAGCGAATTGCTTTCAACGCTTGAAGGTATCGAAAAATCAACCATCGACGACATCAACAAAGATGCTACTATCACTGATAAGGACGCGGCGATCAAAGCAGCTAAAGAAGTGATTGGCAAGGATGCTATCTTGAAAGCTATCGAAGAAGGCGATATCGAAGCGTCCGACTTACTGGCAGATTTCTTGGCAGAAGACAGCGATCAGGTAACACCAGCCGAAGCAAAAACTCAATCTCAACTTTCA
>NZ_KV822023.1:0-286 GCF_001815805.1 Streptococcus sp. HMSC072D05 | reverse complement strand
ACTTTTTTACCTTTGTCAAGGACTTTTTTCAGTGAAGTTAATTTTTTCTTTTCTTCACTAATTTAACCACTGCTTCTGTCCGTGCAGTGTGGGGAAACATATCGACCGACTGGATATACTGGAGGTCATAGACTTTTACTAGTTTAACCAAATCTCGCGCTAAGGTCGAAACATTGCAGGATACATAGACCATTTTGTCTGGAACGTAGGTCAGAATGGTTTCCAACAGCTTATCATCTAAGCCTGTACGAGGAGGGTCAACTATCAAGGCATCCGCTCGGTAGCC
>NZ_KV822022.1:0-375 GCF_001815805.1 Streptococcus sp. HMSC072D05 | reverse complement strand
TTTATAATATAATTTTAACAAAAAGGAGTCTTCTGTATGAACTATTTCAGATATAAACAATTTAACAAGGATGTTATCACTGTAGCCGTTGGCTACTATCTAAGATATGCATTGAGTTATCGTGATATATCTGAAATATTAAGGGAACGTGGTGTAAACGTTCATCATTCAACGGTCTACCGTTGGGTTCAAGAATATGCCCCAATTTTATATCAAATTTGGAAGAAAAAGCATAAAAAAGCTTATTACAAATGGCGTATTGATGAGACGTACATCAAAATAAAAGGAAAATGGAGCTATTTATATCGTGCCATTGATACAGAGGGACATACATTAGATATTTGGTTGCGTAAGCAACGAGATAATCATTCAGCA
>NZ_KV822021.1:0-624 GCF_001815805.1 Streptococcus sp. HMSC072D05 | reverse complement strand
CTTACACATAGGCGCATTACCTTTCTTTTTATTTTGTTTGGTAGCTAATAATTATAGAGGTAATTGCGCCATTTTTGTATTCAAACATAAAAATTGGACTGATGATTTTTAGTCATCAGTCCAATTTATTATAGAGCCCTTTATTTACAATACTCCGTATTGTTGGCTCGCTTTCTTAGGGGACAGCTTCAGCCTGTAGTCTTCAGCTTGTCCTGTTCCCTCAAGAGTCTCGCCAAAATACTTTGTATTTATATGTAATTTTACATTGTAATACTTTAAAAAAATAAAGCACTTTCGTATAATTTAATAAACATCACTAAACTAAATTAACGAGGTGCCTTATGTATAAAAATTATAACATGACTCAACTTACTCTACCAATGGAAACTTCAGTTCTTATCCCCACAAATGATATTTCACGACATGTAAATGATATTGTTGAAACAATTCCTGACAATGAATTCGACGAATTCAGACATCACCGTGGTGCAACTTCGTACCATCCTAAAATGATGTTAAAAGTGATTCTATATGCCTACACACAATCTGTATTCTCAGGTCGTAAAATAGAAAAAATGCTTAATGATAGCATCCGAATGATGTGGCTATCACAAAATCAAAAAC
>NZ_KV822020.1:0-460 GCF_001815805.1 Streptococcus sp. HMSC072D05 | reverse complement strand
TGTTCCTCCATATATCTACGCATTTCACCGCTACACATGGAATTCCACTCTCCCCTCTTGCACTCAAGTTAAACAGTTTCCAAAGCGTACTATGGTTAAGCCACAGCCTTTAACTTCAGACTTATCTAACCGCCTGCGCTCGCTTTACGCCCAATAAATCCGGACAACGCTCGGGACCTACGTATTACCGCGGCTGCTGGCACGTAGTTAGCCGTCCCTTTCTGGTAAGATACCGTCACAGTGTGAACTTTCCACTCTCACACTCGTTCTTCTCTTACAACAGAGCTTTACGATCCGAAAACCTTCTTCACTCACGCGGCGTTGCTCGGTCAGACTTCCGTCCATTGCCGAAGATTCCCTACTGCTGCCTCCCGTAGGAGTCTGGGCCGTGTCTCAGTCCCAGTGTGGCCGATCACCCTCTCAGGTCGGCTATGTATCGTCGCCTTGGTGAGCCGTTACC
>NZ_KV822019.1:0-741 GCF_001815805.1 Streptococcus sp. HMSC072D05 | reverse complement strand
AATCGGGAAGACAGGATTCGAACCTGCGACACCTTGGTCCCAAACCAAGTACTCTACCAAGCTGAGCTACTTCCCGCGTTAAATAAAAAAATGCACCCTAGAGGAGTCGAACCTCTAACCGCCTGATTCGTAGTCAGGTACTCTATCCAGTTGAGCTAAGGGTGCTCATCATTATATGCCGAGGACCGGAATCGAACCGGTACGATCGTTACCAATCGCAGGATTTTAAGTCCTGTGCGTCTGCCAGTTCCGCCACCCCGGCCTCTCTAAGCGAACGACGGGATTCGAACCCGCGACCCCCACCTTGGCAAGGTGGTGTTCTACCACTGAACTACGTTCGCATCGACCTCTTATTCTATATAAAAAAATGCCGGCTACATGACTTGAACACGCGACCCTCTGATTACAAATCAGATGCTCTACCAACTGAGCTAAGCCGGCTGATTTCTATTATGCGGGTTAAGGGACTTGAACCCCCACGCCGTTAAGCGCCAGATCCTAAATCTGGTGCGTCTGCCAATTCCGCCAAACCCGCAAATATGACCCGTACTGGGCTCGAACCAGTGACCCATTGATTAAAAGTCAATTGCTCTACCAACTGAGCTAACGAGTCTAAAATAACTTCCGTTATCTTAAACGGTCCCGACGGGAATCGAACCCGCGATCTTCGCCGTGACAGGGCGACGTGATAACCGCTACACTACGGGACCTATGGGAGTTAACGGGATCGAACCGCTGACC
>NZ_KV822018.1:203832-229065 GCF_001815805.1 Streptococcus sp. HMSC072D05 | reverse complement strand
AAATATCATTTCAGGATTCTATACTCCAACAGTAGTAGAGCTTCCAGAGCAAGTGAAGCCGTCTGATAAAAAAGAACTTTCAGTACCTGATTTGAAACCAGATCAATTGACTCAAAACATCTCTGTAGAAAAAAATCAACTTCCAAATACAGGAAGTCAAGAAGATGGTTTGAAAAATCTAGGAATTCTGATAGCCCTAGCAGGTGCCATGACAATTGGATTGCTAGGTAAAAAGAAACGAAACGATGAATCAGACTAATCATTTTTAAGAACCGAGAAATCGGTTCTTTTTTATGACATTTGTCATATTCCCTAGTGACAGAAGCATCTAGCTCCGCCAACTTCAAAAGACTATAATTGAAGTATGAAATGGAGGAAGAAGAAATGAAAAATAAAATGATTGTCGCAGTGAGTTTAGTAGCAGCAGGAGTTATGACCTATCTCATGTTTTCAGGATTGGACGAGGGTTTCTATCATTTTCCTTGGGAGCTCTTTGCTGGCTTTGGAATGATGTCTTGGCTTGTCAGAGAAGGTTTGAAATTAGTCAGAGATGTGAAAAAGGAGTTTGAGGAATGAAAAAAGCAATCATCTATCTCTTTATCGGCCTGTCACTCTTGGTATGGTTAGTGGAAATGTTTACTGGTTGGTTTGACCAAACCTTGCTTCGGCAATTCATTCGTGGTGCTTGGGGTTTTGGATTTATGATTTTCGTTGTTTTCCCTATGGGAATGAAGTGGTTGAAAGGAGAATCTCATGACTGTGATTAAAGTTGAGAAATTGAGTAAGAAAATAAAAGACAAGGAGATCTTGTGGAACATCTCCTTTGAAATCAACGATGGTGAATGTGTCGCCTTGATCGGACCTAACGGAGCAGGGAAGACAACCTTGATTGATTGCCTCTTGGGCGACAAGTTCGTGAGCTCAGGTCAGATAGCTATTCAAGGCTTTGCACCAACAGATCCTCGATTAAAGCAGCATATTTCTATCTTACCTCAAGAAAATACGGTGGTTCAAGACTTGAAAGTGAAAGAACTCTTATCCTTCTTTCAATCAATCTATCCAAACAGTCTCTCCAATCAAGAAATTGATGACTTGCTTAGATTCTCAGACAAGCAGAAAAATCAGCTAGCGGGCAAGTTGTCTGGTGGGCAAAAACGTTTGTTCTCTTTCGTGTTGTCTTTAATAGGTCGTCCGAAAATTCTATTTTTGGACGAACCAACTGCTGCCATGGATACCTCGACACGTCAGCATTTTTGGGAAATTGTCAATCAGTTAAAGAAAAATGGTGTCACCATTGTCTACTCTTCTCACTATATCGAAGAGGTAGAACATACGGCTGACCGCATTTTGGTCCTCCACAAGGGTGAATTGATCCGGGATACGACACCTTATGCCATGCGTGGTGAAGAACAAGAAAAACATTTTACGGTACCTCTAACTTATCAGGAAGTTATCAGCAATTTGGACCAGGTTCAAGAGCTTGAAATCAAGCAAAATGCTCTTTCCTTCACAACCAGAGAAGCCAGCCAAGTATGGGAAGCCTTGCAAAAACAGGGCTGCACGATCGAAGAAATTGAAGTTCGCAATCGAACTCTCTTAGACAGTATCTTTGAAACGACTCAAGATTAAAGGAGATTGACGATGAAAAATATGACAAGTCTCATGAAAGTGGAAATCATTCAGATGAAACGGCAAGCAGTCTACTACTTGCTATCCATCGGACTCCCAAGTGTGTTTTACCTTATTTTTTCTGGTATGATGTCAGGATCAGACATTCCAGAGATTGCTCTTCAAGCCTATCTTTTTGCCATGACGCTCTTTAGTATCATGTCAAGCGCCTTTTTCAGTATCCCTAGCACACTCGAATCCGACAAGACGAATAACTGGCAAAAATTGATTCAACATTCTCCGGTATCTATGGTAGAATATTATGTATCAAAACTGTTCAGTACTCTACTGACTTTCTTGTTATCAATTATAGTTGTCTTTTCGGTTGGTCATTTTGTCCGTGGAGTGACTCTGCCTTGGCTTGATTGGTTGGTGATTGGAGTTATGTTGCTGGTCGGAAGCGTGGTCTTTATCAGCATGGGGGTCTTGGTGAGTTTGCTTCCCAGTGCTCAATTGATGACGGTTATTGGAAATATTGCCTATATTGCTTTGGCTGTCCTCGGTGGACTCTGGTTCCCTTTGAGTTCCTTCCCAGAATGGCTCCAATCCCTTGGAAAACTGACTCCAACCTATCAACTGATGCAGGTCGTCTCTACTTATTTGGAGTACCACGAGTTTAACATTCTTGCCGCCTTGGTTGTACTAGGTTATACAGTTTTCTTTGGTGTCTTGGTCATCCAACTGAAAAAACGGATCGAGGTAAAATAAATCTATGTTGGAAAAATTAAAAAACACTCATTATATGTTTCATATTTCAACAGTGTTTATCATCTTTCCTATAGCGGGTGTCATCGTTGGAGAGTACCCGCTTTTAACCTTGTTATGGACTCTACTATTTGTCCTAGCTTTCTATTCGGTTTTAGTCAGTCAAAATCGCATTGTGCAGTGGCTGGCTTGGTGGATCATGCTTGCCTACATTTTTTACAGTTCCGTCTGGCTGAATGCAAGCTTTGCTTGGTTTATCTTTTATTTATCCAATCTCCTTATTTACCAACTGGATGAGATTTCTTTTCACTCTTGGCGCTTTGTCAGTTTTATTGTCTTGCAACCGTTAATTTTGGCAGGGATTTATATGGTTGATCAAGTTAGTCCTTGGCAACTGCTCTTTTTCTTGGTGACTTTTGTCTTTTCTGATGCCTTGACTTTTGGTCTCTATCGAATTCGGATAGCAGAAGAGCTAAAAGAAGAAAAGATGAAACAAAATGCCAAGCTTAATCTTTTCTTGGCTGAAAACGAACGCAGTCGTATCGGTCAGGATCTTCATGACAGTCTAGGCCATACCTTTGCCATGTTGAGTGTGAAGACGGATCTTGCCCTCCAGCTTCTTCAAATGCAGGCCTATCCTCAAGTGGAAAAAGAATTAAAAGAAATTCATCAGATCAGTAAAGAATCCATGAATGAAGTTCGTACCATCATTGAAAATCTTAAAACCAGAACCCTTGCTTCCGAATTTGCGACTGTTAAAAAAATGCTGGAAATTGCAGGAATTGAAACGGAAATCAATCACCAACTAGATACAGCTAGCCTAACTCAGGAGTTAGAATCAACGGCCTCCATGATTTTACTTGAGTTAGTGACCAACATCATCAAACATGCCAAAGCATCGAAAGCCTACTTAAAATTAGAACGAACAGAGAAAGAACTCATTCTAACAGTGAGAGATGATGGCTGTGGATTTGCTTCTCTAAAAGGGGATGAACTTCATACCGTTAGAGACCGTGTCCTTCCATTTTCAGGAGAAGTAAAGGTGATCAGTCAAAAGCAGCCTACTGAAGTGCAGGTTCGACTACCTTATAAGGAGAGAAACTAAGATGAAACTACTTGTTGCAGAAGATCAAAGTATGTTGCGAGATGCCATGTGCCAGTTGCTCATGTTTCAACCAGATGTAGAGATTGTCCTACAAGCCAAGAATGGGCAAGAAGCAATCCAACTCTTAGAAAAGGAGCCCGTAGATATCGCCATTCTTGACGTAGAAATGCCCGTTAAGACAGGCCTCGAAGTCTTGGAGTGGATACGAGCAGAAAAGCTAGAAACAAAGGTGGTTGTAGTGACGACTTTCAAGCGCCCCGGATATTTTGAACGTGCGGTCAAGGCTGGAGTGGATGCTTATGTCTTAAAAGAAAGAAGCATTGCAGACCTCATGCAAACCTTGCACACTGTTCTCGAAGGACGCAAGGAATATTCGCCTGAATTGATGGAAGTGGTGATGACGCACCCCAATCCGTTAACAGAGCAAGAAATCGCTGTTTTAAAGGGAATCGCTCAGGGCTTGTCTAATCAAGAAATCGCGGATCAGCTTTATCTATCAAATGGAACCGTCCGAAACTATGTCACCAATATTCTTTCGAAACTAGATGCTGGTAATCGAACAGAGGCAGCCAACATTGCAAAAGAATCTGGTTGGCTTTGATAAGAAGGGTTAAAAAATTCCGAAACGATAACTTGAATCAAAGGAAATCCATACTAGAAAGGAGGAGGTAAATCGCCTCCTTTTTTTGTTTAGAAAAGCGGTGAAAGCTAGTGTCAAAGAGTTAAAAGATCAGAATAAAAATGAAAAATATCTTGACAATGAAGGGAAAATTGTGTTACAATAATAGACGGTACTTTTTACTTTTGGTCTCTCAAAAGTGTACAGGGACGTGCTGACAAATGTTGCAAAAGTACACACAGATGGTAGCTGTCACCAAGTGTATCATCACCAAAAATAAAAAAACACAGGAGAATGTAGATGCCTACAATTAACCAATTGGTTCGCAAACCGCGTAAATCAAAAGTAGAAAAATCTAAATCACCAGCTTTGAACGTTGGTTACAACAGTCATAAAAAAGTTCAAACAAACGTTTCTTCACCACAAAAACGTGGTGTTGCAACTCGTGTGGGAACAATGACACCTAAAAAACCTAACTCTGCCCTTCGTAAATTCGCTCGTGTACGTTTGAGCAACCTTATCGAAGTTACTGCCTACATCCCAGGTATCGGACACAACTTGCAAGAGCACAGCGTGGTGCTTCTTCGTGGTGGACGTGTAAAAGACCTTCCAGGGGTACGTTACCATATCGTCCGTGGTGCACTTGATACTGCAGGTGTTAACGATCGTAAACAAGGCCGTTCTAAATACGGTACTAAACGTCCGAAAAAAGCATAAGGAAAGGGGATAAAGAGAAATGAGTCGTAAAAATAGAGCTCCAAAACGTGAAGTATTGCCAGATCCGCTTTACAATTCACAATTAGTTACTCGTCTTATCAACCGCGTTATGCTTGACGGTAAACGTGGTACAGCTGCTTCAATCGTTTACGGTGCTTTTGAGCAAATCAAAGAAGCTACTGGTAACGATGCACTTGAAGTATTTGAAACAGCTATGGAAAACATCATGCCTGTACTTGAAGTACGTGCACGTCGTGTTGGTGGATCTAACTACCAAGTCCCAGTTGAAGTTCGTCCAGAACGTCGTACAACACTTGGACTTCGTTGGTTGGTAACAATCGCTCGCCTTCGTGGTGAACACACAATGCAAGACCGTCTTGCAAAAGAAATCTTGGATGCTGCGAACAACACTGGTGCAGCAGTTAAGAAACGTGAAGACACTCACCGTATGGCTGAAGCTAACCGTGCCTTCGCACACTTCCGTTGGTAATAAAATGATACTAAGAGCGGCAAAGGCCCAAGGCAAAAATAGGAAACTGGTGCAGTGTTCCGTGAACACAAAGCAGTTTATCTTTTTTGCACCGGGCCTCGCTCGGGTTCAAATCAGTTAACTTGAGCTTTTAGCCCGAGTTCAATTCAACTTGTCTACAAGTTGAAACCAACAAAAACAAGATAAACATTGAGAACGGGTAGGTCCTGCCTATCCGTTTTTATTAAAATCGTGTTATAATAGAATAGAAATTAAAATAAATAGGAGAAACAAACCTCATGGCACGCGAATTTTCACTTGAAAAAACTCGTAATATCGGTATCATGGCTCACGTCGATGCCGGTAAAACAACAACTACTGAGCGTATTCTTTACTACACTGGTAAAATCCACAAAATTGGTGAAACTCACGAAGGTGCGTCACAAATGGACTGGATGGAGCAAGAGCAAGAACGTGGTATCACTATCACATCTGCTGCGACAACAGCTCAATGGAACAACCACCGCGTAAACATCATCGACACACCAGGACACGTGGACTTCACAATCGAAGTACAACGTTCTCTTCGTGTATTGGACGGTGCGGTTACTGTTCTTGACTCACAATCAGGTGTTGAGCCTCAAACTGAAACAGTTTGGCGTCAAGCGACTGAGTACGGAGTTCCACGTATCGTATTTGCCAACAAAATGGACAAAATCGGTGCTGACTTCCTTTACTCAGTAAGCACACTTCACGATCGTCTTCAAGCAAACGCACACCCAATCCAATTGCCAATCGGTGCTGAAGATGACTTCCGCGGTATCATCGACTTGATCAAGATGAAAGCTGAAATCTATACTAACGACCTTGGAACAGATATCCTTGAAGAAGATATTCCAGCTGAATACCTTGACCAAGC
This sequence comes from Streptococcus sp. HMSC072D05, assembly GCF_001815805.1. Classification (GTDB taxonomy): domain Bacteria; phylum Bacillota; class Bacilli; order Lactobacillales; family Streptococcaceae; genus Streptococcus. The sequence continues at coordinate 222,863 of NZ_KV822018.1, read as the reverse complement.
TCAAGAATACCGTGAAAAATTGGTGGAAGCAGTTGCTGAAACTGATGAAGACTTGATGATGAAATACCTTGAAGGTGAAGAAATCACTAACGAAGAATTGAAAGCTGCTATCCGTAAAGCAACTATCAATGTTGAATTCTTCCCAGTATTGTGTGGTTCTGCCTTCAAGAACAAGGGTGTTCAATTGATGCTTGATGCGGTTATCGACTACCTTCCAAGCCCACTTGATATCCCAGCAATCAAAGGTATCAACCCAGATACAGATGAAGAAGAAACTCGTCCAGCATCTGACGAAGAGCCATTCGCAGCTCTTGCCTTCAAGATCATGACTGACCCATTCGTAGGTCGTTTGACATTCTTCCGTGTATACTCAGGTGTTCTCCAATCAGGTTCTTACGTATTGAACACTTCTAAAGGTAAACGTGAACGTATCGGACGTATCCTTCAAATGCACGCTAACAGCCGTCAAGAAATTGACACTGTTTACTCAGGTGATATCGCTGCTGCCGTTGGTTTGAAAGATACTACAACTGGTGACTCATTGACAGATGAAAAAGCTAAAATCATCCTTGAGTCAATCAACGTTCCAGAACCAGTTATCCAATTGATGGTTGAGCCAAAATCTAAAGCGGACCAAGACAAGATGGGTATCGCCCTTCAAAAATTGGCTGAAGAAGATCCAACATTCCGCGTTGAAACAAACGTTGAAACTGGTGAAACAGTTATCTCAGGTATGGGTGAACTTCACCTTGACGTCCTTGTTGACCGTATGCGTCGTGAGTTCAAAGTTGAAGCGAACGTAGGTGCTCCTCAAGTATCTTATCGTGAAACATTCCGCGCTTCTACTCAAGCACGTGGATTCTTCAAACGTCAGTCTGGTGGTAAAGGTCAATTCGGTGATGTATGGATTGAATTTACTCCAAACGAAGAAGGTAAAGGATTCGAATTCGAAAACGCAATCGTCGGTGGTGTGGTTCCTCGTGAATTTATCCCAGCGGTTGAAAAAGGTTTGGTAGAATCTATGGCTAACGGTGTTCTTGCAGGTTACCCAATGGTTGACGTTAAAGCTAAACTTTACGATGGTTCATACCACGATGTCGACTCATCTGAAACTGCCTTCAAGATCGCGGCTTCACTTGCTCTTAAAGAAGCTGCTAAATCAGCACAACCAGCTATCCTTGAGCCAATGATGCTTGTAACCATCACTGTTCCAGAAGAAAACCTTGGTGATGTTATGGGTCACGTGACTGCTCGTCGTGGACGTGTAGATGGTATGGAAGCACACGGTAACAGCCAAATCGTTCGTGCTTACGTTCCACTTGCTGAAATGTTCGGTTACGCAACAGTTCTTCGTTCTGCATCACAAGGACGTGGTACCTTCATGATGGTATTTGACCACTACGAAGATGTACCTAAGTCAGTACAAGAAGAAATCATTAAGAAAAATAAAGGTGAAGACTAATCAGTCCTCACTCTAGAAGGAAGTCACTTAGTGGCTTCCTTTTTTTATCTTTAACTATTCATTTTTGCTGAATATAGTATACGAATTTGATCGCTAAGTTAGAAAAATACTAATTCTACCAAGAAAGAAAATATTCTAATTTGATAAATTAAAGTAAATAAAGGTTCCTAATTCCGTAGAAAAGTTAATAAAAATGAGCAAAAGATTCATAAATACACTTTTAGATAGAAAATTCAGAAAATTGACTCTTTTGCCTTGAAAATTTTTGAAAAAATGGTATGATAGTAACAAGCTATTTTTTTAAGAGAAGAGAAAGGGGAACAATGGAGAAAATCAGTTTAGAATCTCCTAAGACGGGGTCGGACCTAGTTTTGGAAACACTTCGGGACTTAGGGATTGATACCATTTTTGGTTATCCTGGTGGTGCGGTCTTACCTTTGTATGATGCGATATACAATTTTAAAGGTATTCGCCACATCTTAGGACGCCATGAGCAAGGTTGTTTGCACGAAGCTGAAGGATATGCCAAATCAACTGGAAAGTTGGGCGTTGCCGTCGTCACGAGTGGGCCGGGAGCAACAAATGCCATTACAGGGATTGCAGATGCCATGAGCGATAGCGTTCCCCTTTTGGTCTTTACAGGTCAGGTTGCGCGAGCTGGGATTGGGAAAGATGCCTTTCAGGAAGCAGACATCGTGGGGATTACCATGCCCATTACCAAGTACAATTACCAAGTTCGTGAGACAGCAGATATTCCTCGTATCATTACGGAAGCTGTCCATATCGCAACGACAGGTCGTCCAGGTCCTGTTGTGATTGACTTGCCAAAGGATGTATCAGCTCTAGAGACAGATTTCATCTATTCACCAGAGGTGAATTTACCAAGTTACCAACCGACGCTTGATCCGAATGACATGCAAATCAAGAAAATCTTGAAGCAATTGTCAAAAGCCAAGAAACCTGTTTTGTTAGCAGGCGGTGGTATCAGCTATGCGGAAGCTTCTAAGGAGCTCAATGAATTTGCTGAACGTTACCAAATTCCAGTAGTCACTAGTCTTTTGGGGCAAGGTACCATTGCAACGAGTCATCCGCTCTTCCTAGGGATGGGAGGCATGCACGGTTCTTTCGCAGCTAACATTGCAATGACGGAAGCGGACTTTATGATTAGTATTGGTTGCCGTTTCGATGACCGCTTGACTGGGAACCCTAAGACCTTCGCGAAGAATGCTAAGGTTGCCCATATCGATGTTGACCCAGCTGAGATTGGTAAGATTATCAGTGCAGATATTCCTGTAGTGGGGGATGCTAAGAAAGCCTTGCAGATGCTGCTCGCAGAACCAACTGTTCATAACAATACTGAAAAGTGGATTGAAAAAGTCACCAAGGACAAGAATCGAGTTCGTTCTTATGATAAGAAAGAACGTGTGGTTCAACCTCAGGCCGTTATTGAACGCATCGGTAAGTTGACAAATGGGGATGCCATTGTTGTCACAGACGTAGGGCAACACCAAATGTGGACAGCTCAGTATTATCCTTACCAAAATGAGCGTCAGTTAGTCACTTCAGGTGGCTTGGGTACCATGGGGTTCGGAGTTCCTGCAGCTATTGGAGCCAAGATTGCCAATCCAGAAAAAGAAGTTATCCTTTTTGTCGGTGATGGTGGCTTCCAAATGACTAACCAGGAACTAGCTATCCTAAACATCTACAAGGTGCCGATTAAGGTTGTCATGTTGAATAACCACTCACTAGGAATGGTTCGTCAGTGGCAGGAATCCTTCTATGAGGGTAGAACTTCCGAGTCAGTCTTTGATACACTTCCTGACTTCCAGCTGATGGCACAGGCCTACGGCATCAAAAACTATAAATTTGATAATCCAGAGACGATAGAGAAGGATCTAGAAGTCATTCTGGAGGATGTGCCCATGTTTATCGAGGTGGATATTTCTCGTAAGGAACAGGTATTACCGATGGTACCAGCTGGTAAGAGCAATCATGAGATGTTGGGGGTGCAGTTCCATGCGTAGAATGTTAACAGCTAGATTACAAAACCGTTCAGGAGTTTTGAATCGTTTTACAGGTGTCCTTTCTCGTCGTCAAGTCAATATTGAGAGTATCTCAGTTGGTGCGACAGAGAACCCCAATGTATCTCGCATCACCATCATTATTGATGTAGCTTCTCATGATGAAGTAGAGCAAATCATTAAACAGCTCAATCGTCAGATTGATGTGATTCGCATTCGAGATATCACAGATAAACCACACTTGGAAAGAGAAGTTATCTTGGTAAAAGTATCTGCTCCTGCTGAGAAGCGTGCAGAAATCTTGGCCATTATCCAACCTTTCCGTGCAACGGTAGTAGATGTGGCTCCAAGCTCAATCACCATCCAGATGACGGGAAATGCTGAAAAGAGTGAAGCTTTATTGCGAGTGATTCGACCATACGGCATTAAAAATATCGCTCGTACGGGTGCAACTGGATTTACCCGCGACTAATACTTTTTGATTTTCAATGAGTATAAAAAATAACTTAAATTTGTTAAACCAGCCTATAAGGCAATAAAAATAGAAAAGAGAGAAAAACTATGGCAGTTCAAATGGAATACGAAAAAGATGTTAAAGTAGCAGCGCTTGACGGTAAAAAAATCGCCGTAATCGGTTATGGTTCACAAGGACATGCGCATGCGCAAAACTTGCGTGATTCAGGTCGTGATGTCATCATCGGTGTGCGTCCAGGTAAATCTTTTGACAAAGCAAAAGAAGATGGATTTGACACTTACACAGTAGCAGAAGCAACTAAATTGGCTGACGTTATCATGATCTTGGCACCAGACGAAATCCAACAAGAATTGTACGAAGCAGAAATCGCTCCAAACTTGGAAGCTGGAAATGCAGTTGGATTTGCTCATGGTTTCAATATCCACTTTGAATTTATCAAAGTTCCTGCAGATGTAGATGTCTTCATGTGTGCTCCTAAAGGACCAGGACACTTGGTACGTCGTACTTACGAAGAAGGATTTGGTGTTCCAGCTCTTTACGCAGTTTACCAAGATGCAACAGGAAATGCTAAAAACATTGCTATGGACTGGTGTAAAGGTGTTGGGGCAGCTCGTGTTGGTTTGCTTGAAACAACTTACAAAGAAGAAACTGAAGAAGATCTCTTTGGTGAACAAGCTGTACTTTGTGGTGGTTTGACCGCCCTTATCGAAGCAGGTTTTGAAGTCTTGACAGAAGCAGGCTATGCCCCAGAATTGGCTTACTTTGAAGTTCTTCACGAAATGAAATTGATCGTTGACTTGATCTATGAAGGTGGATTCAAGAAAATGCGTCAATCTATTTCAAACACTGCTGAATACGGTGACTATGTATCAGGTCCACGTGTGATTACTGAGCAAGTTAAAGAAAACATGAAAGCTGTTTTGGCAGATATCCAAAATGGTAAATTTGCAAATGACTTTGTGAATGACTACAAGGCTGGTCGTCCAAAATTAACTGCTTACCGTGAACAAGCAGCTAACCTTGAAATTGAAAAAGTTGGTGCAGAATTGCGTAAAGCAATGCCTTTCGTTGGTAAAAACGACGACGACGCATTCAAAATCTACAATTAATTCTTGTAAAGAGAGACAGAAGGCGAGTTGGGGGTACCTAACTCGTTTTTTATCTTGAAAAGTACTTGAGGAGGAGACAATGCTAAGTGCAAAAGATGTGGTGAAAGCCCACAAAGTTTTGAGTGGTGTAGTAGTTGATACACCACTAGAATATGATCATTATTTATCAGAAAAATACCAAGCAAAGATTTATCTCAAAAAGGAGAATGCGCAACGAGTTCGCTCTTTTAAAATTCGTGGAGCCTATTATGCCATTTCTCAACTGTCAAAAGAAGAACGCGAGCGTGGTGTAGTCTGTGCCTCTGCGGGAAATCATGCCCAAGGTGTCGCCTATACTTGTAATGAGATGAAGATTCCTGCAACGATCTTTATGCCCATCACAACACCGCAACAAAAGATTGGGCAGGTTCGCTTTTTCGGTGGAGAGTTTGTGACAATCAAGTTGGTTGGGGATACCTTTGATGCTTCTGCTAAGGCAGCACAAGAATTTACATTGACAGAAAACCGCACCTTCATCGATCCTTTTGATGATGCGCATGTTCAGGCTGGTCAAGGGACTGTAGCCTATGAAATTCTTGAAGAAGCCCGTAAAGAGTCTATTGATTTTGATACAGTACTTGTACCAGTAGGTGGTGGCGGATTGATTGCCGGTGTTTCTACTTATATTAAGGAAACCAACCCGACTATTGAAGTGATCGGGGTAGAAGCTAATGGTGCTCGCTCTATGAAAGCTGCCTTTGAAGCTGGGGGACCAGTTAAACTCAAAGAAATTGATAAGTTCGCTGATGGGATAGCCGTACAGAAGGTTGGACAATTAACCTATGAAGCGACTCGTAAGAATGTTGAAACGCTGATTGGGGTGGACGAGGGATTGATTTCCGAAACCTTGATTGATCTTTATTCCAAACAAGGTATTGTAGCAGAACCAGCCGGAGCTGCCAGTGTTGCAGCCTTGGAAGTTTTATCAGACTATATCAAAGGCAAGACGATTTGTTGTATCATTTCTGGAGGAAATAACGATATCAACCGTATGCCGGAGATGGAAGAACGTGCCTTGATTTACGATGGAATCAAGCATTACTTTGTAGTGAATTTTCCACAACGTCCTGGAGCTCTCCGAGAGTTTGTAAATGATATTTTAGGGCCAAATGATGACATCACTCGTTTTGAATATATCAAACGAGCAAGCAAGGGGACAGGTCCTGTATTGATTGGGGTAGCTCTTGCCAATAAGCATGATTATGCTGGCTTGATTCATCGAATGGAAAAGTTTGACCCATCTTATATTAATTTGAATGGGAACGAAACGTTGTATAATATGCTAGTTTAAGCTAAAATAAAATTATTATCATATTATTTGCGTAATGGTAATGATGGTGCTATAATGAGGGTGACGAAAGGGGGAGATTCCCATGGTTTTACAAATTTTACTTGTTTTATTGTTTTTAGTGGTGATTGCATCAGTGATTATGGTTAGTTCTGTGTATGTGGTTCGACAACAATCTGTCGCTATCATAGAACGCTTTGGTAAATACCAAAAGTTGAGCAATAGTGGTATTCATTTACGAGCTCCTTTTGGGATTGATAGGATTGCAGCAAGAGTTCAACTACGCTTGTTGCAAAGTGAGATTGTTGTAGAGACAAAGACGCAAGATAATGTATTTGTAACGATGAATGTGGCAACTCAGTATCGAGTGAATGAAAATAATGTCACAGATGCTTATTATAAATTGATGCGTCCAGAAGCCCAGATTAAATCCTATATAGAAGATGCTTTGCGTTCATCTGTACCAAAGCTAACCCTAGATGAGTTGTTTGAGAAGAAGGATGAAATCGCCTTAGAAGTTCAAAAACAAGTGGCTGAAGAAATGTCTACATATGGGTATATCATTGTCAAAACGCTGATTACTAAGGTTGAACCTGATGCTGAAGTAAAACAATCAATGAATGAAATTAACGCGGCTCAACGTAAGAGAGTTGCGGCGCAAGAGCTTGCTGAAGCAGATAAGATTAAAATCGTGACCGCAGCAGAAGCTGAAGCAGAAAAAGATCGCCTACATGGTGTAGGGATTGCAGAGCAGCGTAAAGCAATTGTTGACGGACTAGCTGATTCTATCCAAGAGTTAAAGGGAGCCAATGTTGAGCTAACTGAAGAACAAATCATGTCTATCCTATTAACGAACCAGTATTTAGATACGTTGAATAATTTTGCAGATAAAGAGGGTAATAATACAATCTTCCTACCAGCAAATCCTAATGGAGTCGAGGACATAAGAACTCATATATTATCGGCTTTAAAAGCCAAATAAAAATATGCAGAATAATATAGTTGCAACGAATATATGTTTTTTTATTGACAAACGAAATAAAAACGTATACAATTAAGTATTGTAAAGAATAATTTAGGAGAAGAACATGGCTAAGTCGAACTTTGAAAAAGTAGAAGCAGTTGTTGGCTGGGTTCGTGATAAGAAAATCACAGGCTACCGTATCTCTAAAGAAACGAATGCGCGTGAAATGTCTATCATTGCTCTAGCACAAGGACGCGCAAAAGTTAAAAATATTTCATTTGAAACAGCTCTTGGTTTAATCGATTTCTATGAAAAAAATCATGAAAAATTTGAAGATTAAACTGTGGTCACAGGCAGATTCCTGAATCGAGTCTGCCTTTTCTTTACAATTACAAATTAAAAAGACTGCATTCTTTATGCAGTCTTTGTTTATTAGCTGAGATAGCGTTGAAGAAATTCTTTTGTCCGGTCTTCTTTAGGATTTGTAAAGAGTTCTTCAGGCCTGCCTTCTTCAGCAATGACACCCTTATCCATAAAGATGACACGGTGAGAGACATCGCGAGCGAATTCCATTTCGTGGGTTACGACGATCATGGTCAAGCCTTCTTGAGCCAAATCCTGCATAATTTTGAGGACTTCTCCAACCATTTCAGGGTCAAGAGCAGATGTTGGTTCGTCGAAGAGAATGGCATCAGGATTCATGGAGAGCGCGCGGGCGATAGCCACGCGTTGTTTCTGACCACCTGATAGTTGCTTCGGCTTGGCTTGCCAGTAACGTTCTCCCATGCCAACTTTTTCGAGATTCTCTTTGGCAATTTTTTCAGCTTCAGAGTGGTCGCGTTTGAGTACAGTCGTTTGGGCAACAATCGTATTTTCAAGGACATTCAGATTTTCAAAGAGATTGAAAGATTGGAAAACCATACCGAGTTTTTCACGATAATGGGTGAGGTTATAGCCTTTTTCTAAGACATTTTCTCCTCGATAGAGAATCTCTCCCTCTGTAGGTGTTTCGAGTAAATTAATTGAACGAAGGAAGGTTGATTTTCCGCTTCCAGAGCTCCCGATGATGGAAATAACCTCTCCTTTATGGACGGTGAGAGAAATGTCTTTTAGCACTTCGTTTTGCCCATAGGATTTTTTGAGGTGTTTGATTTCAAGGATTGCTTGTGTCATTTTTTCAAATCCTCCGTTTGCATTTGGTTAGCACCTGTAGTGTAAGTATCCATGTCCATACGACGTTCGATGAAGCGTAGGATACGGGTCACAGTAAAGGTGAGGACAAAGTAAATCACGGCGATGATGGTAAAGGTCTGGAAGTATTGATAAGTTTGTGTTGCTACAGTATTTCCTGAGAAATAAAGCTCAACAACTGAAATAACGTTCAATACAGAGGTATCTTTGATATTGATGACAAACTCATTACCAGTAGCAGGTAGAATATTACGGACAACCTGAGGTAGGACAATCTTACGCATGGTTTGATTGTGGGTCATACCAAGAGCAGTTGCAGCTTCAAACTGTCCTTTGTCAACTGCTAGAATACCACCACGGACGATTTCAGTCATGTAGGCACCTGTGTTGATTGAGACGATGAAGATAGCGGCTAGTGTGCGGTCAAGATTGATACCGAAAGCTTGGGCAGTTCCATAGTAGATAACCATGGATTGAACAATCATTGGTGTACCACGGAAGATCTCGATATAGACATTGAGAATCCAACCGACTAGTTTCTGTAGGGTGTACATTGCCTTGTTCTCAGATAGTGGAGCGGTACGGAAGACCCCGATTGCAAGTCCGATAAGGAGACCTGTGATGGTTCCGATAATGGAGATTAGGAGTGTGATACCAGCACCACGCAAGAGTTGTTGCCAGTTTTCAGAAAGTATCTTAGCGACTTGGCTAAAGAAACTACTTTCTTCCTCTGTTGTTGTAGACTCCACAGGTTGCTCTTTGATCATACGATCCATGAGGGCTACTTGCTCATCCTTTGAGATGGTTTCGATGCTCGCATTGATTTGGCTGATGCGGCTGTCATCTTTACGAAGTCCAATGGCAATAGCTGTATCTTCTTCGCCAGTTTTGAAACCTGGTTGAGGTTGGATCATTTTGAACTTAGCGTTAGCAGACTCAGCGGTCATTGCTTCAGGTCGTTCAGAAACATAGGCATCAATAACACCGGCCTCCAGAGCTTGACGCATCTGAGCAAAGTCGCCCATAGCTGTTTCTTTTTTGGCACCTGGAATTTGGGAAATCAGGTCATAAAGATAAACACCTTGTTGAGACGTGATTTTTGCTCCGCTAAAGTCTTCCAAAGATTTGGCATTCGCATAGGCAGAGTCCTTTTTGACCAATAGAACCGGTTCGCTAGTATAGTAACTGCTTGAAAAAGCAATTTCTTGTTTGCGTTCAGCAGTTGGGCTCATACCGGCAATGATCATATCAATTTTGCCAGAAGTAAGGGCTGGAACAAGTCCTTCCCATTTGGTTTTTACAACCAAAGGTTCTTTGCCTAAGTCTTTGGCAATCTTTTTAGCGATTTGGACATCGTAGCCATTGGCATATTGGTTGGTACCGTCAATTTTGACAGCGCCGTTACTATCGTCGTCTTGAGTCCAGTTGAAGGGAGCGTAAGCTGCCTCCATCCCGATGCGTAAATATTCGTCGGCTTGGACTTGGCTAACTAGTCCTAAGGTAAGGGCTAGGCTAGCAAGGATAGATAAGCATAATTTTTTCATGTTTTCTCCTATTTCTAGTCTAAAAATGACTCTCTCTATTGTATCTAAAAATAGTGAGATTTTCAATACAAGTAAGCCTTTACTTATAAAAAATGATATAATGGTAAAAAGATTGAAAGGGAACCGATTATGAAAAAAAGATGGCTGTTGGCTTTGGTATTTACTTATTTATTATTTATACCGAGCCTGGTTTTTGCAGTAGACTTTGATATCTTATCCTATCAGGGGGATTTGAATATTCATGCAGATAATACTGCAATTTTTAAGGAAACAATTACCTACCGCTTTGGAGATGATTACAATGGTCAGTTAGTTGGGCTCGGAAAAGCTGGGAAAATGCCGGAAGGATTTGACATTGATCCCGACCCGACCGTTCAGGTCTCTAAAAATGGAAGAATTGTTCAAAATGTTTCCTTCTATACTATGGAGGAAGAGGACGGCTACAAGGTAAAAATTTACAATGCTGGATATGCCGGAGATACTGTTCGGGTAACGGTTACCTGGAAACTAACAAACCTTCTCTTCTTATATAAGGATATCGCAGAGCTAAATTGGCAACCCTTGACCGATAGTACTGGAGACATCAAAGAGATTGAGTTTAAGATTAGCTCTGATACCCCAGCAGAGAAACTCTATTTTCATGCAGGCCAACTCCTAAGGGACTCTAGTGTTGAAAAAGTAAATAATCTCTATCATGTCAAAATGAAAGACCTTCCTAGAAAGCGACAGATCGAATTACACGCATACTGGCCTAGAAGTGCTTTTGCAGGAGCTCCAGATCAAGGGTTAGAGGAAGAACGTTTAACCGATTTTAACCGGATTGAAAGCAATATAGCAACAGAAAAAGCGCAAAGTGAGATTTTGATGAAATGGGTATTCCCCGTCATTTTTATGAGTCTCTTACTTCTAGTTCCTATCTTCTATAGGATGTTTCGTCAGAGTACAAGCATTAAAAAGGTCTTTCCAAAAGATCATCGACTCTACGAACCACCGATGGATTTGCCTCCAATGGTTTTAGCAGAAGCAGTGTATTCAACGTCCTTAGAGGAAGTCAATCCCCTAAACAAATCAGGGTTTGGCAAATTTACTTTTGAACGTTTGATTCAGGCAACCTTGTTGGATTTAGTAGATCGAGGTCATTTATCTATTTTCCAAGGGGATGAAGAACCTTATGTGCGCATTATCAGTGAAAAGGGTTTGTCCAATTTTGAGAAGGAATGTCTGCGCATGACTTTGTCAAATAAGAAAGAATTGGCTATTTCAGAGCTCTTCCCTGATTACCAAGTTTCATCTTCCCTTTACCGTGGTGCCAAAGAGTCAGATGAAAAACATATCCGAGAAACAGGCTCGCGTCTCAAACGCTCCTTTGAAGGAAGACTTCAACGCATTCAGTCTTGTGTCAAGGATAAGGTCCATGTACTTCGTATCCCAAGCTACTATCGTCCCTTGACAAGTGAGGAACGCCGCCTTGCTCTCGGGATGCGGGTCTGTTCAGCCATAACAGCTCTAGGTGGACTGCTATTCTTTTACTATAGCTGGCAAACACATGGTTTCTTTTCGATCCCATTTCTACTCTTAGGATTGACAGGATTAGGGGCTAGTTTCTGGGTTTATCTTGCCACGCGAGGAGCCTATCGCGATGGAGTTCTAACTGAGGAAGGAGCAGAAATCTTCTATCTCTGGACGAGTTTTGAAAATATGCTTCGCGACATTGCTCATCTAGATCAGGCCGAGCTAGAGAGCATCGTCCTTTGGAACCGTCTACTGGTCTATGCGACTCTCTTTGGTTATGCCAAGAAGGTGAGTAAGTTAATGAAAGTTCGCCATATTCAGCTTGAAAATCCAGATTTGAATCTTTATGTAGCCTATGGTTGGCACTCACAGTTCTACTCCTCAACTGCACAAATCAAGCAATATACTGCTGTCGCAAATACAGCTAGCAATTACTCTGTATCTTCTGGAAGTGGTTCTTCAGGTGGAGGATTCTCAGGAGGCGGAGGCGGTGGTAGCATCGGTGCCTTCTAAAAAATCTATCGCAATATCCGAAATTATGCTATAATAGAGGACAGAAAAAGGAGTAATGTATGTATTTTATTGAAATTTTGAAGTCAATCTTTTTTGGGATTGTTGAAGGAATTACGGAATGGTTGCCCATTTCAAGTACTGGCCACTTGATCTTGGTTGAAGAATTTGTACAATACAAGGACCAGAATGAAGCCTTCATGTCCATGTTTAATGTTGTCATTCAGCTTGGTGCCATTTTAGCAGTTATGGTCATTTACTTTAACAAGCTTAACCCTTTCAAACCTGGTAAAACTAAGGTAGAAGTTCGTAGAACTTGGCAATTGTGGTCAAAAGTCTTCGTTGCGACCTTGCCTTTGCTATTGGTTTTTAAATTAGATGATTGGTTTGATGCCAACTTCCATAACATGGTTTCAGTTGCAATCATGTTGATTATCTATGGTGTTGCCTTTATCTACCTTGAAAAACGAAATAAGGCGCAAGCCATTGAACCAACAGTGACAGAGCTAGACAAGTTGCCCTATAAAACAGCCCTTTACATTGGGCTCTTCCAAGTCCTCGCCCTCTTTCCAGGAACGAGCCGTTCAGGTGCGACGATCGTTGGTGGTTTGTTAAATGGAACAAGCCGCTCAGTCGTAACAGAGTTCACCTTCTATCTCGGAATTCCTGTTATGTTCGGAGCCAGCGCTTTAAAGATTTTCAAATTTATTAAAGCAGGTCAACTCTTGAGTTTTGGACAACTGTTCTTGCTCTTGGTTGCCATGGGTGTTGCCTTTGCGGTCAGCATGGTTGCTATTCGTTTCTTGACCAGTTATGTGAAAAAACACGACTTTACACTCTTTGGTAAATACCGTATCGTACTCGGTAGTGTCTTGTTGCTCTATAGTTTTGTGCGTTTGTTTGTATAAGAAAAAAGCTTGAGGGAAGTTTCCTTCAAGCTTTTTAAAATCCTGTCACCGTAATTCCTAGTAAACGGATACCTTTTTCTTTTTCAGCTAGCTCTTCGTAGAGTTGAAGGGCGGTTTGAGAAATCTGACTAGCGTCCTGTGTAGCTTGTGGGAGGCTTTTTCGTCTAGTCAGAGTGGAGAAGTCAGCATATCGTATTTTTAGGATAATGATTTTTCCAGCTTTGTCCTGCTTGCTGAGATTGTGAGCTACCTTTTCGGAGAGAAGAGTCAGCTCTTTTTTGATATCTTCTTCATCCTGGAGAATCTTACTATAGGTTTTCTCCTTCCCGATTGATTTGCGGATGCGATTGGACTTGACTGGAGAATTGTGAATACCACGAGCCTTTCGATAAAGATCATAACCAAGTCTGCCAAAGCGATCGATTAAAGTAACTTCTGAGACATCCAATAAGTCTGCACCAGTATAAATGCCCATTTCATGAAGCTTTTCTACTGTCTTCTTTCCTACACCATGAAATTTAGCAATGTCCATTTGTTTGAGAAAGTCTTGGGCTTTGTCAGGTAGAATCACTGTCAAACCATGTGGCTTCTGATAATCACTGGCCATTTTAGCTAGAAATTTATTGTAGGAAACGCCTGCAGAAGCGGTCAGGTGTAGTTCCTGCCAGATATCCTCTTGGATGAGGCGGGCTATTTTGACGGCTGACTTGATACCGAGTTTATTTTCCGTCACATCTAAGTATGCCTCGTCGATACTCATAGGTTCAATCAAATCAGTGTAGCGTTTAAAAATAGCTCGAATCTCAAGTCCCACAGTCTTATACTTTTCATAATTTCCAGAGATAAAGACAGCTTGGGGACAGCGCTCATAAGCTTCTTTAGAACTCATGGCTGAATGAACACCAAAAACTCGTGCCTCGTAGCTACAGGTAGAAACGACACCTCGACCACCTGTTTGTCTGGGATCACTTCCGATGATAACAGGTTTGCCCTTTAACTTGGGATTATCTCTGATTTCCACCGCAGCAAAAAAGGCATCCATGTCGATATGGATGATTTTTCTGGACAGATCATTTATCAATGGAAATATGAGCATTCCAATCCCTTTCTAGTGTCATTTTCTATTTATTATACCCTTTTTTCTGAAAAAATGGGAAAGTTCAACCTGACTTTCAAAAATATAATACAGATAAGAACAAAAAAGAGACTGTATTATAAAAGAAAGCGTCTAAAATGCCGATTTTCTCTTGTTGAAATCGGTTACTGTATGGTATACTTGTCTCAAGAATGTAACAGATGACTGTTACTAGAAAAAAGAGGACATTAACATGGTTGTTAAGACAGTTGTTGAAGCACAAGACATTTTTGATAAAGCTTGGGAAGGCTTCAAAGGCGTAGATTGGAAAGAAAAAGCAAGTATTTCTCGCTTTGTTCAAGCTAACTACACACCTTATGATGGAGATGAAAGTTTCCTTGCTGGACCAACAGAACGTTCACTCCACATCAAAAAAATCGTAGAAGAAACAAAAGCACACTACGAAGAAACTCGTTTCCCAATGGACACTCGTCCAACATCTATTGCTGATATTCCTGCTGGATTTATCGACAAAGAAAATGAAGTTATCTTCGGTATCCAAAACGATGAACTCTTCAAATTGAACTTCATGCCAAAAGGTGGTATCCGTATGGCTGAAACTACTTTGAAGGAAAATGGATATGAACCAGATCCAGCTGTTCACGAAATCTTCACTAAATACGTAACAACAGTTAACGACGGTATCTTCCGTGCCTACACTTCAAACATTCGTCGCGCTCGTCACGCTCACACTGTAACTGGTCTTCCAGATGCCTACTCACGTGGACGTATCATCGGTGTTTACGCACGTCTTGCTCTTTACGGTGCAGACTACTTGATGCAAGAAAAAGTAAACGACTGGAATGCGATCAAAGAAATTGATGAAGAAACAATCCGTCTTCGTGAAGAAGTAAACCTTCAATACCAAGCATTGCAACAAGTTGTTCGCTTGGGTGACCTTTACGGAGTTGATGTCCGCAAACCAGCGATGAACACGAAAGAAGCAATCCAATGGGTTAACATCGCCTTCATGGCTGTCTGCCGTGTGATTAACGGTGCTGCTACATCTCTAGGACGTGTGCCAATCGTATTGGATATCTTTGCAGAACGTGACCTTGCTCGCGGTACATTTACTGAATCAGAAATCCAAGAGTTCGTTGATGATTTCGTTATGAAACTTCGTACAGTTAAATTTGCTCGTACAAAAGCTTATGACCAATTGTACTCAGGTGACCCAACCTTCATCACAACTTCTATGGCTGGTATGGGTAACGATGGTCGTCACCGTGTTACTAAGATGGACTACCGTTTCTTGAACACTCTTGACAACATCGGTAACTCTCCAGAGCCGAACTTGACAGTTCTTTGGACTGACAAATTGCCATACAACTTCCGTCGCTACTGTATGCACATGAGCCACAAACACTCTTCTATCCAATATGAAGGTGTAACAACAATGGCTAAAGACGGATACGGAGAAATGAGCTGTATCTCATGCTGTGTGTCACCACTTGACCCAGAAAACGAAGATCAACGCCACAACATCCAGTACTTCGGTGCTCGTGTAAACGTTTTGAAAGCCCTTCTTACTGGTTTGAACGGTGGTTACGACGATGTTCACAAAGACTACAAAGTATTTGACATCGATCCTATCCGTGACGAAGTTCTTGAATTCGAATCAGTTAAAGCGAACTTTGAAAAATCTCTTGACTGGTTGACTGACACTTATGTAGATGCTTTGAACATCATCCACTACATGACTGACAAGTACAACTACGAAGCTGTTCAAATGGCCTTCTTGCCAACTAAACAACGTGCTAACATGGGATTCGGTATCTGTGGATTTGCAAACACAGTTGATACATTGTCAGCTATCAAATACGCTACCGTTAAACCAATCCGTGACGAAAATGGATACATCTACGATTACGAAACAATCGGTGAATACCCACGTTGGGGTGAAGATGACCCACGTTCAAACGAATTGGCAGAATGGTTGATCGAAGCTTATACAACTCGTCTACGTAGCCACAAACTATACAAAGACGCAGAAGCTACTGTATCACTTTTGACAATCACATCTAACGTTGCTTACTCTAAACAAACTGGTAACTCACCAGTCCACAAAGGTGTATACCTCAACGAAGATGGTTCTGTGAACTTGTCTAAACTTGAATTCTTCTCACCAGGTGCGAACCCATCTAACAAAGCTAAAGGTGGATGGTTGCAAAACTTGAACTCACTTGCTAGCCTTGACTTTGGTTACGCAGCTGACGGTATCTCATTGACAACTCAAGTTTCTCCACGTGCTCTTGGTAAGACTCGTGACGAACAAGTTGATAACTTGGTAACAATCCTTGATGGTTACTTCGAAAACGGTGGACAACACGTTAACTTGAACGTTATGGACTTGAACGATGTTTACGAAAAGATCATGTCAGGTGAAGACGTTATCGTACGTATCTCTGGATACTGTGTAAACACTAAATACCTCACTCCAGAACAAAAAACTGAATTGACACAACGTGTCTTCCACGAAGTTCTTTCAATGGATGACGCCTTGAGCTAAGATTCAATTAGAATAGAAAGAAAGCTAGTCTATAGGACTGGCTTTTTTCTATATCTAAAAGATAAATTTTCGACATATCATATGAAAAATACTGAGAGATTTTGTTAATTCTTGTGACAATGTGTTGAAATTCGAGAGAATAATATAATAAAATCTTATAAAAACTTATTTTCTAGTTATTAAACTTGAATAGATTGTATTGAGATGTTATAATACAATAGATAAACTCTAGTTAGTGATAGGGGTTGTCAAAATGGTATGATGTAATCTCTTAGGGAGATTAGAAATAAAAATTTCATAAAGAAAAGAGGAGAAGAAATGTCGAAAAGCAAAGCGTTAAATATGCTTTCTAAATTTTCTGCGTTAGCTTTTGCTATTTTAGGCCTAGCATCT
Organism: Streptococcus sp. HMSC072D05; assembly: GCF_001815805.1. Classification (GTDB taxonomy): domain Bacteria; phylum Bacillota; class Bacilli; order Lactobacillales; family Streptococcaceae; genus Streptococcus. Next base: position 205,803 of record NZ_KV822018.1, on the reverse strand, counting down.
GTTTTGATAGGCATTGTTAAAGCAGATAATCCTGTTTCAAAAGAATTGACACAAGTCATTACAGGTATTGATCTGTTAGATGCTTCAGATACTAAGCAAAATGTGAGTTCAGAAGGAGATTTCTCGCTTCGTACGAATTTAGCATATAAGCTTCGCGTGACTTTTGATCTCAAACAGTATAATGAACATTTGAATAATGGAGATTATTTTACCTTTGATATACCTGCTCCTATGGCAGTTTATGAGGGGAGTCAGGATTTAATCGATCCGACAACAAAAGTTACTATTGGAGAAGCTGAAGTGACTTCAAATGGGACTGATCAAGGTGGGAAAGCAAAAATCACCTTGAAAAACTTGGATAAATATCTAGAGAAAACTGGTGGAGATAAGGTAAAGGATGTGTCAGGGAATTTTTCTGTTACTTTTAGATTCTTAAAGGATCAGAATAAAACCCGCATAAACTTTAATTCATCCTCATTGAAGCAAGAAGTGACTCACATTTATTCATCAAAAACAATCGATGGTCCCAAAGTTGGTACTGAAAATTATGCTAAAATTGGGGGTCGTGCTGCCCTTGAAAATTGGAACTCTCCAAAACTGGCTGAGATTGGTTCGGTTAGCAAGGGAGATGCATGGTCTACCTGGCGTGTACGTGTAAATACAGAGAAACAAGACTTAGGACAAAATATTGTATTACATGATACTATACCAAATGATGATACTAGTTACACTCCTGCACAGTATATTCCTGAGACTCTAAAAGTGTATAAGGCAAATATCACTGTTGGGACTTCTGCTGTTCCAGATGATGCAGTTTTGTTAACTGAGGGACAAGACTATACCGTTTCGTGGAACGAAAACTATACTTCATTTGATATCATTTTTAAAGATGGAACGACCTCTTATATAGTCTCTTATAACACAACAACTCCTAATGATGGAAGTAAAGTAGGAAATAGGGTTGCTCTGTCATTGGCTGACGGGACTAAATTAGCACAGAATACAAGTCGTCCGGGAGCACTTGATATGACAGCTGAGGCGACATCTTTGATTTCTGGTACGATTGTAGCATCTACTGCTTACCAAATTAAGATTCATAAGACTGATGCCTTCACTCTTGCTCCGGTTTCGGGTGCGGTATATACTGTGACAGCAGCAGATGATGCAAGTGAAACAACAGAAGTGACTACGAATGAAAAAGGAGTAGCGCTTACGAAAACTTATGATCAGAAATGGGAAGGTAAAACGTTTAAGATCAAAGAGAAGACTGCTCCAGCAGGTTATAAACTAGATGAAAAAGAGTATACAGTCAAACTCGGTGCTGCGGGTTCTACTATTCATCTTAAAGACGAACCTGTTCCAGCTGTATTCAATGTGACGGCTAAGAAAGTAGTAGAAGGACGTACAGATAAACTTCCAAAAGCAGATGAGTTTACCTTTAACCTGTTTACTGCAGAGAACTTGAAGGATCCTGTAGCTACAGCAAAATCAAAAGCTGATGGGACTATTACCTTTGAGAATCTCCAAGTAAAAGGTGCGGGAACTTATCACTACATCATCAAAGAAGACACTTCAACAGCAGTTGCAGGCGTTGCATTTGATACAGAAGCCAAGGAAGTTACTGTAGCAGCAACTTTCCAAAGTGGAGTTTTAACAGCAACTGTCACATCTGCAGAACCAACTTTCACTAACACCTATAAAGCAACTCCAGCTAAAGAAACTATCACAGCTAAGAAAGTCTTGAATGGTAAAGACCTTGAAGCTGATAAATACGAATTCGAACTTAAAGAAGGTTACAAAGTCGTTGCGACAGCTAAAAACGCTGCAGACGGCACCGTTACTTTCAAAGAAATTGAGTTAGAAACAGCAGGTGAATACACTTACACTATCACTGAAAAAGCAGGTAGTGAAAAAGGTGTGACATACGATACTGCTAAACACGAAGTTAAGGTAAAAGTTACAGATAACGGC
>NZ_KV822018.1:203425-203732 GCF_001815805.1 Streptococcus sp. HMSC072D05 | reverse complement strand
GACAGCTAAAAACGCTGCAGACGGTACTGTTACTTTCAAAGAAATCGAATACAATGAAGCAGGCGACCACACTTACACTATCTCAGAAAAAGCAGGTAGCGAAGCAGGTGTGACATACGACACTGCTACACATGAAGTGACAGTAAACGTTACAGATAACGGTCAAGGTCAACTTGAGGCGGCTGTTGCAGGTAACAACCCAACCTTCACCAACACTTATAAAGCAGCTAAAACAAGTGCAACGATTACAGCTAAGAAAGTCTTGGAAGGTAAAGCCCTTGAAGCTGATAAATACGAATTCGAGCTT
>NZ_KV822018.1:197632-203325 GCF_001815805.1 Streptococcus sp. HMSC072D05 | reverse complement strand
CAACCTTCACCAACACTTATAAAGCAGCTCCAGCAAAAATTGCTATTGAAGCTAAAAAAGTTTTGAACGGTAAAGAGCTAGAGATAGATGAGTTTGAGTTTGAACTGAAAGAGGGTGATAAGGTTGTTGCGACAGCAAAGAATGCTGCTGGTGGATTGATTCGTTTTTCTGAAATTAGCTATTCAAAAGCAGGAGTATATAACTATACTATTACAGAAAAGGTTGGCAATAAACTTGGTGTAACTTATGATAAAACAGAACATCCAGCAACTGTAGAAGTGAAAGATAATGGCTCAGGTCAACTTGTCGCGACAGTTACAAGTGAAACACCAGTTTTCGTTAATGACTATAAAGCGGAACCTGCGCAGGCTACAATCAAAGCTAAGAAAGTCTTGAAAGGAAAAGCGCTTGAAGCTGATGCTTATACTTTCGAACTGAAAGAAGGTTCAGACCTTGTAGCTACGGCTAAGAATACTGCCTCAGGAGAAGTTGTCTTCAACGTCACTTTCTCAGCAGCAGGCGATTACGCTTACACTATTACTGAAAAAGCTGGTGACGATAAAACAATCACTTATGATCAAACTGCGTATGAAGTGTTCGTCACTGTTGCGGATGATGGTAAAGGCCAATTGGTTGCGACTGTAGAAGATGCGGATACAGAACGGGTCTTCACAAATATTTATACAGCACCAGCTCCAACAGCTACATCAGCAACACTTGAGTTTACGAAAGAATTGACTGGTCGTACTTTGGTTGATGGTGAGTTCCAATTTGAATTGTACAAAGATGGACAAAAAATTGATACAAAAACAAACCAAGGTGGGAAAGTAACATTTAATACAATCAACTATGATGCAGAAGGTGTTCATACTTATACTGTAAAAGAAGTGAATGCTGGAGCAACTGGTATTACTTACGATACAGAAAAGACTGCAAAGGTAACAGTAACCAAAGATGCAGCAACCAACGCCTTGAAGGCAGCTGTTGAATATCCAGCAGGTAATGTCTTCAAGAATAGCTTCAAAGCACCAGCGGTAGAAGCTACGATTGAAGCAACTAAGAAACTTGAAGGTAAAGAACTTGCGGCTGATGCTTATACTTTCGAATTGAAAGAGAAAGGCGCCGTTGTAGCTACAGCTAAGAATACTGCCGAAGGTAAAGTAGCCTTTGTTCGTTCATTCGAAGAAGCAGGTACTTACACTTATACCTTGGTTGAAAAAGTTGGTACTGAAGAGGGTATTGAATACGATAAGACTGAGCATACCGTAACAGTCACTGTAGTTGCGGATGATCAAGGTCTCTTGACTGCAAGGGTTTCGTATGCCGATGGTAAAGAAGTTGTATTTACAAATAAATACACTGTTCCAACACCAACACCAGAACCAAATCCAAATCCAGCTCCAAATAATCCAGGAACAACGCCAGATCCAGCACCAACACCAGATCCAACGCCAAATAATCCAGGAACAAATCCAACTCCAGGAACAGAACCAACTGGTCCAGGACAAAAAGAGGATCCAAAACCAGCACCTCCAGCTACTGAGACTAAAGGTAAAGCTGAACTTCCAAACACAGGGGAAGCAACCTCTATCCTTTCTGCGCTTGGATTTGTAGTCTTGGCATTGAGTGGATTGGTATTCTTCGTAAAACGCAAAGCTTAAGCTTTTGTAGAAGAAACATGAAACTTGGTAAGTGAGAATTCTACTTCTCTCTTAAACCTGATAGAGAAAGTCTCTAGAAAATTCGTTTTCTAGGGGCTTTTTTTGTACTTCAAAAAATTTTTTAAAAAAATAGTCAAATTTGGTCAAAAAGTTATTGACTTTTACTGACTAAAGTGGTATAGTAGAAACATAAGGAAAATGAATTCCTTAGAAAACTTCATTTTCAATGATCCTATTTCTTGAAAATGTATGATAGATACCCTAGAAAGGGGTGAGGCCTATGTTAAATCTAACAGATTTTGAAAAGAAGATGATAAAAGGCTTATTTAAGAAAGAAAAACCAGAAATTATACGTAGGGTAGCTAGTTAGCTAGTCTAAAATTTTTAAAACAAAGATCAAAGATAGTCAATATCAGAGATCGCATATAATTAAGAATAAACGAGGTAAAGAATATGAACAACAACTTTAATAACTTTAACAACATGGATGATTTATTTAACCAATTGATGGGAGGTATGCGAGGATATAGTTCTGAAAATCGTCGCTACTTGATTAATGGACGTGAAGTGACACCTGAGGAATTTGCTCACTATCGTGCAACTGGTCAATTGCCAGGTAATGCAGAATCTGATGCACAAATGCAACAACACGCTTCAGGTATGAAACAAGACGGTGTCCTTGCTAAACTAGGTCGTAACTTGACAGCGGAAGCTCGTGAAGGCAAGTTGGATCCTGTTATTGGACGAAACAAGGAAATTCAAGAAACATCTGAAATCCTCTCGCGTCGTACGAAAAATAATCCTGTTTTGGTCGGAGATGCAGGTGTTGGTAAGACAGCCGTTGTCGAAGGTCTAGCACAAGCTATTGTGAATGGAGATGTTCCGGCTGCCATCAAGAACAAGGAAATTATTTCTATTGATATCTCAGGTCTTGAGGCTGGTACTCAATACCGTGGTAGCTTTGAAGAAAACGTTCAAAATCTAGTCAATGAGGTGAAAGAAGCAGGGAATATTATCCTCTTCTTTGATGAAATTCACCAAATCCTTGGCGCTGGCTCAATCGGAGGAGACAGTGGTTCTAAAGGGCTTGCGGACATTCTCAAGCCAGCTCTCTCTCGTGGTGAATTGACCGTTATTGGAGCGACAACTCAAGACGAATACCGTAACACCATCTTGAAAAATGCAGCTCTTGCTCGTCGTTTCAACGAAGTCAAGGTCAATGCTCCTTCAGCAGAGGATACCTTTAAAATCCTTCAAGGGATTCGTGACCTCTATCAACAACACCACAATGTCATCTTGCCAGACGAAGTCTTGAAAGCAGCAGTGGATTATTCTATCCAATACATTCCTCAACGTAGCTTGCCAGATAAGGCTATTGACCTTGTAGACGTAACGGCTGCTCACTTGGCAGCTCAACATCCTGTAACAGATGTGCATGCTGTTGAACGGGAAATTGAGGCAGAAAAAGACAAGCAAGAAAAAGCAGTTGAGGCAGAAGACTTTGAAGCAGCTCTCAATGCTAAAACTCGCATTGCAGAATTAGAGAAAAAAGTCGAAAACCACACAGAAGACATGAAAGTGACTGCCACTGTCAATGATGTGGCCGAGTCCGTAGAGCGTATGACTGGTATCCCAGTTTCTCAAATGGGGGCATCTGATATCGAACGCCTAAAAGATATGGCTCATCGTTTGGAACACAAGGTTATCGGCCAAGACAAGGCAGTAGAAGCAGTGGCTCGTGCTATTCGTCGTAACCGTGCTGGTTTTGATGAAGGCAATCGCCCAATCGGTAGCTTCCTCTTTGTAGGTCCAACTGGGGTTGGTAAGACCGAGCTCGCTAAGCAATTGGCACTGGATATGTTTGGAACTAAGGATGCTATCATTCGTTTGGATATGTCTGAATACAGTGACCGCACAGCTGTATCTAAGTTAATCGGTACAACAGCAGGTTATGTGGGTTATGATGACAATAGCAATACTTTGACAGAACGTGTTCGTCGTAATCCTTACTCTATCATTCTCTTGGACGAAATTGAAAAGGCGGATCCTCAAGTAATCACCCTTCTCCTTCAGGTCTTGGATGACGGTCGTTTGACTGATGGTCAAGGAAATACAGTGAACTTCAAGAACACGGTCATTATCGCGACATCAAATGCTGGATTTGGCTATGAAGCTAACTTGACAGAAGATGCAGATAAACCAGAATTAATGGATCGTTTGAAACCATACTTCCGTCCAGAATTCCTTAACCGCTTTAACGCAGTTATCGAGTTCTCACACTTGAATAAGGAAGACCTTTCTAAGATTGTGGACTTGATGTTGGCTGAAGTCAACCAAACCTTGGCTAAGAAAGACATTGATTTGGAAGTCAGCCAAGCAGCTAAGGACTTTATCACAGAAGAAGGCTATGACGAAGTTATGGGTGTTCGTCCTCTCCGTCGCGTGGTTGAACAACAAATTCGTGATAAGGTGACGGACTTCCACTTGGATCATCTAGATGCTAAACATTTGGAAGCAGATATGGAAGATGGCGTTTTGGTTATTCGTGAAAAAGCCTAACTCAAGATTTTGAGAATAAAAAAAGAAGGAACTAGCTAAAAGCTGGTTCCTTTTTGTGTTTAGATGACATGGCGCTCAAAGGCATCATCTGAGATTCCTTGTTCCAGGATGAGTTTTGCCCATTCTTTAGCAGAAAAGAGGCTGTGGTCCTTGTAGTTTCCGCAAGATTCGATGGTTGTTCCAGGGACATCTTCCCAAGTAGTGGTTTCAGCAATTTCCTTGAGCGAATCCTTGATAACAGCTGCAATTTCAGCACTGGTATGGCGACCCCACATAATCATGTGGAAGCCTGTGCGACAACCAAATGGTGAACAGTCAATCATGCCGTCAATTCGGGTACGGATGAGTTTGGCCAAGAGGTGTTCGATAGTGTGAAGCCCAGCAGTAGGGATAGAGTCTTCATTTGGCTGTACCAAGCGAATATCAAAGTTGGAGATGATGTCTCCCTTTGGCCCCGTTTCTTCCCCAATCAAGCGAACATAAGGTGCTTTAACAATGGTGTGGTCAAGTTCAAAACTTTCAACAATAACTTCTTTTGACATGGTAAATCCTTTCAGTTTTCTTCTTTCATTATAACATAAAGGGTGCTGTTGATGGAGTTTGATAAATGACTTTTTATAATAAAGTCTCTATACATAAACCTCAGAATTATAAAGAAAGAATGGAGAGAAGAATACCTTGTGAAAGAAAAGTTTAGTTTTTCTAGTGGAACTCAGGTGACTTTTGAAAAGTGGATCAACTTTTTCTGAAATTTCTGTTTAATCTCTGAACTAATTCTGAACTAGATTGGGTATACTGGAGAAAATAAAGATAAAGGAGTTCAGTATGGAACATATTGTAAAAATTGATCGTGTTTCTAAAAAATATGGAGACAAGCAAATTTTAAAGGATATTTCTTTTACAGCTAGGAGTGGTCGCATTACGGCTTTTCTAGGACATAATGGTGCAGGAAAAAGCTCGACCTTGAGGATTCTCTTGGGCTTAGATCGGGCGACAGCAGGAACTGCGACTTTTGATGGACAAACCTATCAGTCAATGATTTATCCTCTCAAAACAGTAGGTGCAGCTTTTGACGGTATTGGAGGTCTGCCAAATAGAAAGGTTTACGACCATCTGCATATTATTGCTGCAAGTAATGCTATTCCGAAGTTTCGGATTGATGAGGTATTGGATATGACTGGGATCGCTCATAAGAAAAAGGATTTCTTATCAAGCCTGTCTCTAGGAGAGGGGCAGCGCCTGGGGTTGGCAGTAGCTTTACTAGGTGATCCTCAGTTTCTTATATTAGATGAGCCGACTAATGGACTAGATCCAAGTGGGATTAAGTGGTTTAGAAGGTTCATTCGCCAGCAGGCTGATTTTGGGAAAACCGTCCTTCTATCCTCTCATATCCTGTCTGAGGTACAAATGGTAACAGATGATGTAGTCTTGATTCATCATGGGCAAATTATCGAACAGGGAACGCTAGAAGAT
>NZ_KV822018.1:173088-197532 GCF_001815805.1 Streptococcus sp. HMSC072D05 | reverse complement strand
TATTACAAGGAACAGATAGTTTAGAAGAGCTCTTCTTCGACTTAACAGAGGAGGTTTAAGATGAAAGAGACGATGTCCTTATTGCATTCAGAATGGTTGAAAATCCGATCAATCAAGGCTTTCAAAGTGAGTGTGGCCTTCATGCTACTATTGGTGCCTGTCGTATCCTGGTTGGAGGGCCGACAATATCTGTCTATCGGCTTTGATGCTACACCTGAGACGGTTCCTAATCTGATAAACGCCATTGATCCGCTGGAATATCTAGGTCTCAACGGGGCTTCTATGGCGGTCATGGTTTTGGTCATTTTAGCTGGAATTTTGGGAGCTATGGAATTTCAGTCTCATAGCTTGCGAACCAGTCTATTGGCTTGTAATAACCGCTTGAAGCTACTTATGGGGAAAATATTGACCTTTGGTTTGTTTTCACTCATCATTAGCTTGTTATCCATTTATTTGAGCTATATGGTCATGCATCTGGCTTTAGGAAAGGAAGGGCTTGATCCGATTTTGCTCAATCAGGCAGCTTGGAGTTTGATTTTGTGGAAAACCTTATCTCTAACCCTCTTGGGGATCCTTTCATTTTTGTTAGGTTTATTGGCTCGGACCATGCTAGTTCCTCTGCTATTTCTCGTACCCCAGATCTATAATCTGGGAAACTACCTAGCTGCTCACACGAGTTGGGGGGCATATTTGCCACAGCCAGCAGTAGAGTTGTTTGCTGCAACGCCAACTTCCCAATATGCCAACAATCCCTTGCAAGGACTCTTGATAATAAGCGTATGGTTGCTAGTCATCGGCGTCATGGCCTCTCTGCGCTTTTTGAAGACGGATTTAGGAGGACGCTACTGATGATAAAAGCTCTGCTTAAAAGTGAATGGATTAAGTTTCGTTCTTACTATCTCGTTCTTGGTGCCGCCTTTGTGGCTCTGGTAGTCGTTCCTTTTTTTCTGATGAATCTTGACTACAGTCAGACAGCAGTTGGCCAGACAAAGGCTCTGAGTGAAGCTTTGCATGCTCTCTATCTGGCGCAGCCTGTCATCGTCATCTTTACTTCCCTCTATTTTGCCCAGGAGTTTGTCAAGTCTGGGATGCGAACGAATTTTCTAACCGTATCAAATAGAAAGGCTTGGTTGGCTGGGAAATTCCTTTTTCTGGCCGTTCTGCTCTTGGTTCTCTACAGTGTCATGATAGGCAGCTGTTTCTTTGTTATGCTGGCTCGATTTGACCTAGACTTTAGCTGGCCCTTACTGGGGAAATTCCTCTATTACAGCTCTTTTGGTCTTCTCAGCAATCTTTTTCTGGCTCTTTTAGCTGCTGGCCTCGCTTTGCTCTTTCAATCTTGGGTTGTGCCGGTGTCGGTGCTATTTCCTCTCTTGATTGGTCTTAGCCGTTTATTGGCAACTTTTATCAAAGAAGCAAAGTACCTGCCCGATCTGGCTACGCTAAATCTTTTTGAGTATGAAGGGCTTCAGAATTCGATAGATCTATCAGGGTTGGGAATACAGCTGTTCTGGCTAGCTTTGATTTGGAGCTCTGCTATATTCTTGACCTTGAAACGAGATGTTCGCTAGAGGTATGCTATAATGGAAATCATGAGACAGTATCGTATTTTGGTGGTTGATGACGACCGGAGCATTTTGAAGCTGGTGAAAAATGTCCTAGAGCTCGATGCTTATGATGTGACGACGCTTGATCGAATAGAAGAGCTAGAGCTGACGCATTTTGTCGGATATGACTTGATTCTGCTGGATGTGATGATGGAGCCTGTTAATGGTTTTGAGTTGTGCTCCTACATTCGTCCTCATCTTTCGTGTCCCATCATCTTTTTGACGGCTAAGGAGTTGGAGGCGGACAAGGTGGAAGGGCTCTTTCGCGGAGCAGATGACTATGTTGTCAAGCCTTTTGGGACCAACGAATTGCTGGCGCGTGTCAGGGCGCATCTTCGGCGGGAGGAAAGACGTGAGGAGCGCTATTCTGAGATTGCTTCTTGTCAATTTTATCCAGAGCGCTATGAAATTATCTGTTTTGGTAAAGTATTGAAATTCTCAGAGCGAGAGTTTAAATTGCTGCATTTACTAGCTAGCAATCCCAAGCAGACCTTTTCAGCTGAACGCCTGCATACCTTGCTTTACCCAGAAAGCTCAGAAACACAGCTTCGCTCTATCTCAGAATACGTATATCAGATTCGCCAAAAATGCAAACAAGAAGGTCTGCAAGCAATCGCAACAGTGAGAGGAGTAGGCTATAGATGGCAATTAGAACCCGAAATTTCAAAAGCCTAGTCTGGACAACTAGCTTGAAAATCGTCTTTTTCCATGTTTTGATTTTTGTGCTTATAGGCTATGAATTTACGCAAGGAAGTGATTACGTTCTTTTCACCTTGTTCTTCTGGGCAGGGAGCTTGCTGCTGATTACTTTTTATCATATTTTGAAATTGCTCCGAAAAATTGACAGGGAAATAAAAATGCTAAAGAGCGAGAAGCTTTTAGAAGAAAATCAAAGCCAGCTTTTTCGGATTGAGGAAATGCTAGAAGTCTACAGCGATTTACGGAGCAGCCACCAAGAAAATACTCATCTTCTAGAAAGAGAGCAGCAGCATAATCAGGAGTTGATTTTACAGCTATCAGCGACATCGCACGATTTGAAGACGCCCCTAACTGTAATTAAGGGGAATGCTGAACTCTTGGAATTGGCGCAGTTAGGCCAGCCACAGGCAGACTATGCTTCTGAGATTTTGCAGGCCAGTCACAAGATGGAAGAGTATTGTGGCTCTTTGATTGATTACGCTAAGACTTTTCAGATTGATTCTAATCAGTTCATTCAGCTTTCCTTAGGGGATTTTTTGGCTTATCTACAGGATGATTGGGCACTGTTCAGCAAACAGGAAAGCTATCATTTTTATCTCCAAGAAGATTGTGATCTTAGCTTGAGATTGTCCATTCATTTGGACTATCTCAAGCGGGCTTTGCTCAATATCTTACTGAATGCGCTTGAACATGCTAATCAGGACCAAAAGGAAGTCAAGCTAACGGTATCAGTGCAGCAGGACCAGTTGGTTTTTGCTATCTGGAACAATGGCCCTGCATTTTCTGAGGAGATGCTGCTGGGAGCAGAACTGCTCTTTTACCAGAGTGACCAAAGCCGCAATTCAACTAATCCCCATCATGGTATCGGCTTAGCCTTTTCTAAGCAGGTAGCTCTCTTGCATGGTGGTCGTCTGACCCTGCTCAATCCAGACCAAGGAGGAGCCTCTGTCGAGTTGACAATTTCATTGAAATAAATGAGAATGGAAAATCATAAAAACGCATAATACCAAGTGTCCAAAAGACTTGATATTATGCGTTTGATTTTTTTATTATGTAAAGATTTACTGGATTTTTCTCTCAAATTGAGTTTTGTCCAGCCTCGTTTAATTACTTCCGATACAAGCGATCGTATTGGTAGTATGGGTCAAAGGTTACGTTGATGCCTAGCTTGCGAAGGACATTCTTGTCTTCATCGGTCAGGATGATGGTTGAGTGAGCTTCGCTTCCTTTGAGATTCCCAAGTTCTTCCATGGCACGCGCAGCATCAGGATTTTCCATAGCTGTGATTGCAAGTGCAATCAGGATTTCATTTGAGTGGAGGCGAGGATTGCGACTACCGAGATGATTGATTTTAAGACCTTGAATTGGTTTGACGACTTCAGGCTCGATTAGTTTCACTTCTTTAGCGATGTCAGCTGATTTTTTGATGGCATTGATCAAGGCAGCAGCTGTAGGACCAAAGAGTTCAGAGTTTTTACCAGTTACAATATCGCCAGATGGCAATTCGAGAGCTAGGGCAGGGCCACCAGTTTCTTCAGCCTTTTGACGTGCAGCGACAGCAACCTTACGGTCTGCAGGTGTGATACCGAGGTCGTTCATGAGAAGTTCAATCTTCTTGACAGCAGTTTCTCCGACTTTTTCAGCTTTAAAATCAAGAACAGTTTGATAGTAACGGCGAATGATTTCTTGTTTAGAAGCTTCGATAGCAGCCTCATTATTTGTAATAGCGAAGCCAACCATGTTGACCCCCATATCAGTCGGAGAAGCGTATGGAGATTCACCGAGGATGCGTTCCAACATACGTTTGAGCACTGGGAAAATTTCGATATCACGGTTGTAGTTGACAGTGGTTTCTCCATAGGTTTGGAGATGGAAAGGATCTATCATGTTGACATCGTCAAGGTCTGCGGTTGCAGCCTCGTAGGCCAAGTTGACCGGATGATGAAGGGGAAGATTCCAAACTGGGAAGGTTTCAAACTTAGCGTAACCAGACTTGATGCCATTAAGTTGGTCGTGGTACATATTGGACATACAAGTGGCCAATTTTCCAGAACCAGGTCCAGGAGCTGTTACGACGATCAAGTTGCGACTGGTTTTGATGTAGTCGTTTTTCCCCATGCCTTCGGGAGAAATAATGTGATCCATATCCGTCGGGTATCCTTTGATTGGATAATGAAGATAGGAATCAATCCCGTTTTTATCTAACTGGTTGCGGAAGGCATCTGCAGCGGGTTGTCCTGCGTATTGTGTGATGACAACCGAACCAACAAAAATTCCCAGTTCATTGAATTTGTCAATCAAGCGAAGAACTTCTTGGTCATAAGAAATGCCTAGGTCACCACGCGCTTTGGAATGCTCGATGTTGCTTGCGTTAATGGCGATCACAACTTCAACCTGCTCTTTCAATTCTTGCAAGAGCTTGATTTTATTGTCAGGCTCATAACCAGGAAGGACACGAGCAGCGTGGAAATCTTCTAACATTTTGCCACCAAACTCCAAGTAGAGCTTGCCGTCAAATTGGTTAATGCGCTCCAAAATGTGGTCGCGCTGTAGATTCAAATATTGTTCAGAACTAAAAGCTTGTTTTTTCATTTTTTTACCTCTGACCTCTATTATAATAAAAAATTGGAAGATAGGAAACTACGGAGTCAAAAAAGAAATCAAAAAGATTAGGCAAACGCTTGCACTAAGTTTAAAAAAGCGCTATCATAGACTATAGAATATTAAAATAATGAGGTAAACAGATGCAAGAAAAATGGTGGCACAATGCCGTAGTCTATCAAGTCTATCCCAAGAGTTTTATGGATAGTAATGGAGATGGAATCGGTGATTTGCCAGGAATTACGAGTAAGTTAGACTATCTAGCCAAGCTAGGGATTACAGCGATTTGGCTTTCTCCCGTTTATGACAGTCCTATGGATGATAATGGTTATGATATTGCTGATTATCAAGCGATTGCTGCTATTTTCGGAACCATGGAGGACATGGATGAACTCATCGCAGAAGCTAAGAAGCGTGACATTCGAATTATCATGGACTTGGTGGTCAATCATACCTCGGATGAACACGCCTGGTTTGTCGAGGCATGTGAAAATCCTGACAGCCCCGAACGAGACTACTATATCTGGCGAGATGAGCCCAATGATTTGGAGTCTATCTTTAGTGGATCTGCTTGGGAATACGATGAAAAGTCGGGTCAATACTATCTCCACTTTTTTAGCAAGAAACAGCCCGATCTCAACTGGGAGAATGAAAAACTGCGCCAGAAAATTTATGAGATGATGAACTTCTGGATTGATAAAGGTATTGGTGGTTTCCGTATGGATGTCATTGACATGATTGGGAAAATTCCTGATGAGAAAGTAGTCAATAACGGTCCTATGCTCCATCCCTATCTCAAGGAGATGAACCAAGCCACCTTTGGTGACAAAGATCTCTTGACAGTAGGAGAGACCTGGGGTGCAACGCCAGAGATTGCTAAGCTCTACTCGGATCCAAAGGGACAAGAATTGTCTATGGTATTCCAGTTTGAACACATCTGTCTTCAATATCAGGAAGGGCAACCTAAGTGGCACTACCAAAAAGAGTTAAATGTAGGGAAGTTAAAAGAGATTTTCAACAAATGGCAGACAGAGCTGGGAGTTGAAGATGGCTGGAATTCCCTCTTCTGGAATAACCATGACCTCCCTCGTATCGTCTCTATCTGGGGAAATGACCAAGAATATCGCGAAAAATCTGCCAAAGCCTTTGCAATCTTGCTTCATCTTATGAGAGGGACTCCCTATATCTACCAAGGTGAGGAGATTGGGATGACCAACTATCCATTTGAAACACTGGATCAAGTAGAAGATATTGAATCCCTCAACTATGCGCGTGAAGCTCTTGAAAAAGGTGTTTCTATGGAAGAAATCATGGACAGCATCCGTGTCATTGGACGTGATAATGCCCGTACCCCGATGCAGTGGGATGAGAGCAAAAACGCTGGTTTCTCAACAGGTCAACCTTGGTTGGCAGTTAATCCAAACTACGAAAAAATCAACGTTCAAGAAGCTCTGGCAAATCCAGATTCTATTTTCTATACTTATCAAAAACTCGTTCAAATCCGTAAGGAGAACAGCTGGCTGATTCGAGCTGACTTTGAATTGCTTGATACAGCTGACAAGATCTTTGCTTATATCCGTAAGGACGGTGAGCACCGCTTCTTAGTTGTAGCTAACTTGTCCAATGAAAAACAAAACTTTTCAGTAGAAGGAAGAGTTAAGTCAATCTTGATTGAAAATACTACTGCTAAAGAAGCAGTTGAAAAACAAACCTTGGCACCATGGGATGCTTTCTGTGTGGAACTAACGGATTAAAATAAGTGAACCTCAAGCCTTTGATGCTTGGGGTTCTTTTGTTGAAAAATATATAGAAAAGTCTTTAAAAAATATTTGTTAGAATTTTCTAAAAAATCTGTCGAAAGTCCTTGCTTTTATGAAAAAATAGGGTATAATGGTGAAAACACTATCTTTAAGGAGATTACTTATGAAATCGAAAAAGTGGCTCTTAGGAGCAGGTGCTGTTTTGAGTGCAGCTCTACTGTTAACTGCTTGTGGGCAAAGTGAAAAGAAAGCGGATGCTCCCAAAACATTCTCTTATGTCTACGCTATGGATCCATCTTCTTTGGACTATAGTGTGACGAGCAAGAGCTCAACCTCTGACGTTATAGCAAACGTTGTTGATGGTCTTTTGGAAAATGACAAGTATGGGAACTTAATTCCATCACTTGCAGAAGACTGGTCTGTTTCAAAGGATGGTTTGACTTACACCTACAAACTTCGTAAGGGTGTAAAATGGTATACTTCTGATGGAGAAGAATACGCTGAAGTTAAGGCCAAAGACTTTGTTACTGGGCTTAAACATGCTGCTGACGGAAAATCAGATGGTCTTTCTTTGATTCAGGATTCTATCAAAGGTTTGGCAGAGTATGTTAGTGGTGAGAGCAATGATTTCTCTACCGTAGGAGTTAAGGCTGTTGATGATTACACGGTAGAATACACGCTCAACAAACCAGAAAGTTTCTGGAACTCTAAGGTCACAACTGCAACCATGCTTCCAGTTAATGAAGAATTTTTGAATTCTAAAGGGAGCGACTACGGTGCACCAACCCCATCAGGTATCCTATATAATGGTCCTTATTTCTTGAAATCATTGACTTCAAAATCAGTCATTGAATATGAAAAGAATCCAAACTACTGGGATAAGGACAATGTCAAGATTGACAATATTAAACTAACTTTCTACGATGGATCAGACCAAGAATCTTTGATTCGTAGCTTTACACAAGGTGCCTATACAACAGCTCGTCTCTTCCCAACAAGTTCAAATTTTGAGTCAACTAAACAAGAGTACGGTGATAAGATTGTTTACAGTCCACAAGAAGCGACAAGCTACTACCTCACTGTTAACGTAAACCGCCAATCTTACAATAAAACAGCCAAAACAGACGAAGCTCAAAAAACATCAACGAAAGAAGCTCTTCTTAACAAGAACTTCCGTCAGGCGCTAAACTTTGCCCTTGACCGTCACTCATACACTGCTCAGTTGAATGGTGAAGAAGGTGCGAACAAGATTATCCGTAACAGCCTAGTGCCTCATGACTACGTTCAAGTTGGTGAAAAAACCTTTGGAGAGTTGGCACAGGCAGAGCTCGTTTCATATGGAGACCAGTGGAAAGATGTAGCCCTTACAGATGGCAAGGATACGATTTACAGTCCTGAAAAAGCTAAGGCAGCCTTTGCTAAAGCCAAGGAAGAATTGCAAGCCAAGGGTGTTACCTTCCCAATCCATTTGGATATCCCCGTTGAACAAACAGATGTAATCGCGGTTCAACAAACCAACTCACTCAAGCAGTCTATCGAATCATCACTTGGTACTGAAAATGTCATTGTCGATGTCCTTCAAATGACCGATAATGAGAAAATGAGCATTACTTCTCAAGCTAAGGTTCCAGCACAAAAAGACTACGACTTGAATGGAACTGGTTGGGGACCAGACTATCAAGACCCAGCTACCTACCTAAACATTCTTGATGCTAAGAAGGGTTCTGCCCTTAAACACTTGGGTATCACTCGTGGAAAAGATCCAGAAGTGATGGCTCAAGTCGGTCTAGACGAATACAAGAAACTCTTGGATGATGCCGCAGCTGAAACAAGCGACCTCAATAAGCGTTTCGAAAAATACGCTAAAGCGCAAGCCTGGGTATCGGATAGTTCGCTCTTGATCCCAGTTGCTTCTTCAGGTGGTTCTCCAACTGTTAGCCGTACTGTGCCATTCACAAAAGCATACTCTCAAGTCGGAATCAAGGGAGACCCATTTGTGTTCAAAGGTTTGGAATTGCAAAATGATGTCGTAACTACAAAAGAATACGAAGAAGCTCTCAAGAAATGGCAGAAAGAAAAGATTGAAACAAATGCCAAATACCAAAAAGAGCTAGAAAAACACGTTAAATAATCTATAAGAAAGGAAGGTGCATATTGCTTGCGCTTCCTTTCTTTTTATTTGACTAGGTTCATCATTCATCTATAAAAGAGTCGGAAACTTTACAATTTAGGATAAATTTGATAAAATATGGCTATGTTATAAAAAGTGACATAAAGGAGTAGAGGATGAACATGAAAAAAAGACTCATCGGAACTGGACTTGTCCTAGCTACAGGAATTTTACTGACAGCTTGTGGACAGTCAAATACTGATACAAGCACTTTCTCATCAACATTTAGTGCAAATCCGACGACGTTTAACTATCTTTTAGACTATTATGCAGATAACACTTCAGTGATTACCAATCTTGTGGATGGTTTGCTAGAAAATGATAGCTATGGGAATCTAACGCCAGCTCTAGCTGAAGATTGGTCAGTTTCGGCGGATGGTTTAACCTATACCTATAAACTCAGAAAAGACGCCAAGTGGTACACTGCTGATGGAGAAGAGTACGCTCCAGTCAAAGCTCAAGACTTTGTCACTGGGATTAAGTATGCTGCGGACAACAAGGGTCAAGCCATGGATCTCATCCAAAACTCTATCAAGGGATTGAATGACTATGTGACAGGCGCGACCAATGACTTCACAACAGTTGGTGTGAAAGCCTTGGATGACTATACGGTTGAGTACACTTTGACTCGACCAGAGCCATACTGGAACTCAAAGACAACCAATAGTATCCTTTTCCCGGTTAACGAAGAGTTTTTGAAATCAAAGGATAAAGAATTTGGAACCTTGACGCCAAACAGCATCCTTTACAATGGACCTTACTTGTTAAAAGATTTTACATCAAAATCTTCAATCGAGTATGTGAAGAATCCACACTATTATGACCATGATAAAGTAACCATTGAAAAAGTTAAGTTAGCTTACTTTGATGGCTCTGATCAGGAGATGACCATTCGAAACTTTGAAAGTGGTGCTTACTCGATTGCAGGAGTCTATCCAAATAGTTCGAACTATGCTAAGACAAAAGAAAAATACCAAGACAATATCGTCTATAGTTTACAAGACAAGACATCTTGGTACTTTAACTTTAACGTCAACCGTAAAACCTATAATCATACCGCTAAAACAACGGATGAACAAAAGAAATCAGCTCAAACAGCTATCTTAAATAAAAATTTCCGTCAAGCTATCAACTTTGGTATTGATCGAACAGCCTACTCTGCTCAATCTAACGGTGAAGAAGCAGCGAGCAAAACCCTTCGTAATACTCTAGTTCCTCCAACATTTGTCCAGGTGGGAGATAAGACCTTTGGAGAAGTAACAGCTTCTAAGCTTGTGAACTACGGAACTGAGTGGTCAGGTATCAATTTGGCAGATGCTCAAGATGCCTACTTTAACAAGGAAAAGGCCCAAGCAAGATTTGCGGAAGCTAAAAAGGAATTGGAAGCCCAAGGCGTGACTTTCCCAATCCATTTGGATGTCCCTGTTGATCAGACGAATAAAAATGCGGTTTCTGGTATGAACTCGGTTAAACAAACCCTTGAAACAGTACTAGGTTCTGACAATATCGTCATTGATGTTCAACAGCTTTCTACAGATGACTTTGGGAATGTTGCCTTCCTAGCACCAAATCCAGCAGCTCGTGACTACGACCTAAACTTTGATGGTTGGGTTGGTGATTACCAGGATCCATCAACTTATCTAGACCCCTTCAATGCTGAAACAGGCTTCTATCTCAAGATTTTTGGTCTTGATGCCAAGGAAGACCAAGAGCTCATTAAGAGTTTGGGGCTCGATACCTATACACAACTCCTGAAAGAAGCAGATGCTGAGAATAAAGATGTCACTAAGCGTTATGAAAAATACGCTGAAGCTCAAGCTTGGATGATTGACAATTCTCTAGTTATGTCTGCTATGTCAAATGGTGGTACAGCCTCTGTAACCAAAGTAACTCCGTTTACACGTGCCTACTCCCTAGTGGGAATCAAGGGTGACGGAAATAATTATAAGTACATGAGATTACAAAAAGACCCTGTTACCAAGAAACAATTTGATGAAGCCAAGGCTAAGTGGGAAGAAGAAAGTAAAAAAGCTATCGAAAAGAGCCAAAAAGAGTTTGAAAACCACGTAAAATAAGATTACAGACAAGGTTGCCCCTGAGCGCCTTGTCTTTTTGTGCAGAATGGCATTCGGAACTTTGCTTATATTTCAGAGCAACTTAAGAGAACAAAAGCGAATGAAAACGCTGAAAATAGCAAGGATGGATGGAATTTCCATCATGATTGTGATATAATATTTATAACTATTAACGTGTATAGGGGATTATCATGAGTAGACGTTCAAAGAGAGCTCGTTCTGGCAACATGAAACGAAATATTAACATAGTCTTATTAACCATTTATCTACTGTTGGGTGGTTTTTTGCTGTTCTTGATTTTTAAACATAATATCTTAGCTTTTCGGTACCTCAATATCCTTACGGCGGTTCTTATTCTCATTTCTGCTGTAATTGCAATCCTTCTGATAGTGTATAAAAAAGCCGAGAAGTTTACGGTTTTCTTTTTGACACTTGCTATCGTAGTTAGCTCCGTTTCTCTCTATGCTTTGCAACAGTTTGTCGGTTTTACCAATCATATCAATGCGACCTCAAACTACTCAGAGTATTCAATCAGTGTGGTCGTTTTGAAAGATAGTGAGATCAATAATGTGACTCAACTGGATACGGTTACGGGGCCAACAGAGACAGACAATGACAATATTCAAAAGTTGTTAGCAGATATTAAGACCAGCCAGAGTAAGGACTTGACAGTTTAGAAAGCGACTTCTTACCTAGCAGCTTATAAGAGTCTGCTTTCTGGTGAAACGAAAGCAATTGTCTTAAATAGTGTCTTTGAAAATATCATTGAAGCAGAGTATCCAGATTATGCTTCAAAAATCAAAAAAATCTATACAAAACAATTAACTAAGGATGTTGCGGCACCAAAGGTATCGAAGAATAAAGCTTTCAATATTTATGTGAGCGGTATTGATACCTATGGTCCGATTAGTTCCGTTTCGCGTTCTGATGTGAATATTCTAATGACTGTGAATCGAGATACCAAGAAAATCCTTCTCACTACAACTCCTCGTGATTCCTATGTTCCGATTGCGGATGGGGGAAATAATCAAAAGGATAAGTTGACCCATGCTGGAATTTATGGAGTGGACTCGTCGATTCATACCTTGGAAAATCTCTATGGAGTGGATATTAACTACTATGTTCGCTTGAACTTCACTTCTTTCTTGAAATTGATTGACCTTTTAGGTGGCGTTGATGTCTATAATGATCAGGATTTCACTTCTTTGCATGGCAAGTACCATTTCCCCGTTGGGAATGTCCATCTAGACTCTGAGCAGGCTCTTGGTTTTGTTCGTGAGCGCTACTCTCTAGCAGATGGAGATCGTGACCGTGGTCGGAACCAACAAAAGGTTATTGTAGCTGTTATTCAGAAGTTGACGTCAACCGAAGCTTTGAAGAACTATGACAATATCATCCAAGGATTGCAAGATTCTCTTCAGACCAATATGCCTTTGGAAACCATGATGGATCTAGTCAATACTCAATTGGAGAGTGGTGGGAACTACAAAGTCAACTCTCAAGACTTGAAGGGAACTGGACGCACGGACCTTCCTTCATACGCTATGCCAGATAGTAACCTCTACATGATGGAAATCGATGAAAGTAGCTTGGCTGCCGCCAAAGCTGCTATCAATGATGTGATGGAGGGCAAGTAGCATGATAGATATCCATTCGCACATCGTTTTCGATGTGGATGATGGTCCAAAGTCGATAGAGGAAAGTAAAAAGCTTCTTAGAGAGGCCTACAGTCAAGGAGTACGAACAATTGTTTCCACTTCGCATAGACGAAAAGGGATGTTTGAAACTCCTGAAGAAAAAATCGCAACCAATTTTTTGAAGGTGCGAGAAATGGCTAAGGAAGTTGCGGATGACTTAATCATTGCCTATGGGGCAGAAATCTACTATACGCCAGATGTTGTTGAGAAGTTAGAAAAGAAATTAATCCCGACCCTCAACGATAGTCGCTATGCTTTGATTGAGTTTAGTATGAATACACCCTATCGGGATATGCATAAGGGGCTGAGTAATATTCTAATGTTAGGCATTACACCCATCATTGCCCACATTGAACGTTACGATGCTTTAGAAAACAATGAGCAGCGCGTGCGAGAGCTGATTGATATGGGATGTTATACTCAAGTCAATAGTTCTCATGTCTTGAAACCTAAACTCTTCGGAGAAACTTATAAATTCATGAAAAAGAGAGCTCAGTATTTCTTGGAACGAGATCTGGTTCACGTGATCGCAAGTGATATGCACAACTTGGATCACAGACCTCCTCATATGGAGGAAGCCTATGATATCATTGCCAAAAAATACAGTGAAGATAAGGCTAAGGAACTTTTTAAGGATAATCCCCGAAAAATAATAATGGATCAATTGATTTAGGAGAAAAAATGAAAGAACAAAATATGATGGAAATCGATGTATTTCACTTACTTAAAATCCTTTGGAAACGAAAATTTTTAATTGCTTTGGTAGCATTCGTGACAGGGACAGTAGCATTTGCCTACAGTAGTTTTATTGTGAAGCCGGAGTTTACGAGTACGACCCGAATTTATGTGGTCAACCGTAATCAGGGAGATAAGCCAGGTTTGACCAACCAAGACTTGCAAGCTGGATCTTACTTGGTAAAAGACTATCGTGAAATCATTCTCTCGCAAGACGTTTTAGAAAAAGTTGCGACTGATTTGAAACTAGATCTCCCTCCAAAAGGTCTAGCTAGTAAAATTAAGGTAACAGTTCCAGTGGATACGCGTATTGTTTCTATCTCTGTGACAGATCGTTTGCCTGAAGAAGCGAGCCGCATCGCTAACTCTTTGAGAGAGGTTGCTGCCCAAAAAATCATCAGTGTCACGCGAGTTTCAGATGTGACAACGCTTGAAGAAGCTCGTCCTGCAACATCCCCATCGTCTCCAAATATCCGTCGCAATACCATGGTTGGATTTCTTGCTGGCGCAGTTGTAATGGTTGTTACGGTTCTCCTAGTTGAGCTCTTAGATACACGAGTGAAACGTCCAGAAGATATCGAAGATGTGATGCAAATTGCGCTATTGGGAGTAGTTCCAAATTTGGATAAATTGAAATAGGAGAGAGAGATGCCAACATTAGAGATTGTACAAAAAAAATTAGATTTGGCAAGAAAAGCTGAAGAATATTATAATGCGCTTCGTACCAATATACAGTTGAGTGGGAATAATTTGAAAGTTATTTCGATCACGTCTGTGAAACCGGGTGAAGGGAAGTCAACTACTTCTACCAATATTGCTTGGGCTTTCGCGCGTGCGGGCTATAAGACGCTGTTAATCGATGCCGATATTCGTAATTCTGTCATGTCAGGTGTTTTTAAATCACGCGAGAAGATTACTGGACTAACAGAGTTCTTATCTGGGACGACAGACCTATCACAAGGCCTATGTGATACCAATGTTGAAAACTTGTTTGTCATTCAAGCGGGTTCTGTATCCCCAAACCCGACAGCTTTGCTACAAAGTGAAAATTTTGCGACCATGATTGACACCTTACGCAAGTACTTTGACTACATTGTCGTAGATACTGCTCCGATTGGAGTTGTTATCGATGCAGCGATTATCACGCAGAAGTGTGACGCTTCTGTTTTAGTAACTGCTGCTGGTGAAACAAATCGTCGTGATGTCCAAAAAGCTAAAGAACAACTCGAACAAACAGGCAAACCATTCTTAGGAATTGTGCTTAATAAACTCAATACTTCAGTTGAAAAATATGGCTCCTATGGAGCATATGGAAACTATGGGAATTATGGCAAAAAATAATAAATAGTTTAGGGAAGATATTATGGAAGAAAAGGGATTGAAGATTACTTTGGCGGCAATCCAGAGTTTTCTTGTCATTTTATTAGCTTATTTACTTAGTTTTGTTAAGGAAACAGAGATTGTAAATACTTCTGTTATTATCTTGTTCATTCTTCATTTTTTTATTTTTTATATCAGTGATTATGGGCATGATTTTTTTAAAAGGGGTTATTTAGCAGAGTTTATCAACACGACAAAGTATATCGTGTTCTTTGCTTTAGCTATCAGTATTTCGAATTTTTTCTTAGAAGATCGTTTTAGTATCTCTAGACGAGGAATGATTTATTTTTTGACAATACACTCTATTCTGTTGTATTTGTTGAATCTATGCATTAAACGCTATAGAAAAAGCATCTTTCCAAATCTCAAGGGGAGTAAGAAGATATTCTTGATAACAGCGACCTCTAGGGTTGAAAAAGTCATCGATAGGCTGATAGAGTCGGGAGAAATTTTTTGGAACTTGGTGGCAGTCAGTGTTTTAGACCAGCCTGATTTTCAGCATCAATCCTTAACGGTTGTACCTGCTGAGAATATCTTAGACTTTGCTACTCATGAAGTTGTCGATGAGGTCTTTATCAATCTACCAAGTGAAGAGTACGACATCGGGGAGTTTATCTCACTTTTTGAGACAATGGGAATTGATGTTACAGTTAATCTGAATGCTTTTAATAACTATCTAGGTAGTGATAAAAAGATTCGTGGGATGGCAGGGCTGAATGTTATCACGTTTTCTACAAAATTTTATAAGACCAGTCATGTCATTGCTAAACGGTTCATTGATATTGTCGGTTCGATTGTCGGCTTGATTATTTGTGGTTTGGTGAGCATTGTTTTGGTTCCGATGATTCGACAAGATGGTGGGCCAGCGATTTTTTCTCAAACGCGTATTGGAAAAAATGGTCGACATTTCACTTTCTATAAATTTAGATCTATGTGCGTGAATGCTGAGCAGCGGAAACAAGAACTTTTGGCGCAAAATACTATGCAGGGGGGCATGTTTAAGGTCGATGATGATCCTCGTATCACTCCAATTGGTCGCTTTATTCGTAAGACCAGCCTAGATGAGTTACCGCAGTTTTGGAATGTTTTAATGGGAGATATGAGTCTGGTCGGAACCCGTCCCCCAACAGTGGATGAGTATGAGAAATATACTCCTGAACAAAAACGTCGATTGAGTTTTAAACCTGGGATAACAGGCTTGTGGCAAGTCAGCGGGCGAAGTGAGATCAAGGATTTCAATGAAGTTGTTAAATTAGATGTGGCCTATATTGATGATTGGACTATTTGGAAAGATATTGAAATATTGTTAAAGACCGTTAAAGTTGTATTTATGAGAGATGGGGCGAAGTAATTTCTGCCCTTCAGTCCTGTTAGGAGAGAAATGAAACAGTCAGTTTATATTATTGGTTCAAAGGGGATTCCTGCTAAGTATGGAGGATTTGAAACCTTTGTTGAAAAATTAACCGAATATCAAAAAGACAGCAACATACAATACTATGTTGCTTGTATGCGTGAAAATTCTGCTAAGTCTGGCATTACGGAAGACCAGTTTGAGCACAATGGAGCCATTTGCTTCAACATCGATGTACCCAATATCGGCCCGGCCCGCGCCATCGCTTACGATATTGCAGCGGTCAACAAGGCTATTGAATTGGCTAAGGAAAACAAGGACGAAGCTCCCATTTTTTACATTCTAGCTTGTCGCATCGGTCCTTTTATTTCTGGACTTAAGAAAAAAATTCGTGCGATTGGTGGCTCTTTGCTGGTGAATCCTGATGGTCATGAATGGTTGCGAGCAAAATGGAGCCTTCCAGTTCGTAAGTACTGGAAATTTTCAGAGCAGCTCATGGTCAAACATGCAGATTTACTGGTCTGTGACAGTAAAAACATTGAAAAATATATCCAAGAGGATTATAAGCAGTACCAACCAAAGACCACCTATATTGCCTATGGGACAGATACAGCTCCTTCAATCCTGAAAGCAGAAGATGCCAAAGTTCGAGATTGGTATAAGGAAAAAGAAGTTAGCGAAAATGGCTATTATCTAGTAGTGGGACGATTTGTTCCTGAAAATAACTACGAAGCCATGATTCGTGAATTTATCAAGTCCAAGTCCAAAAAGGACTTTGTTCTCATCACAAATGTGGAGCAGAATAAATTTTACGACCAGTTGTTACGGGATACTGGTTTTGACAAAGATCCTAGGGTCAAATTTGTCGGTACTGTCTATGACCAAGAGTTGCTCAAGTACATCCGTGAAAATGCCTTTGCCTATTTACATGGGCATGAGGTTGGAGGAACCAACCCTTCTCTACTGGAAGCTTTAGCATCCACAAAACTAAATTTGTTGCTAGATGTTGGTTTTAACCGTGAGGTTGGTGAAGACGGGGCCATTTATTGGAAAAAAGATGAGTTGGCACGCGTCATTGAGGAAGTAGAGGGATTTGATCAGGTAGTGATAGCTGACTTGGATTTCAAGTCAAGCCAAAGAATTATCTCAGCTTTCACATGGGAAAAGATTGTGTCAGATTATGAAGAAGTGTTTAAAGGATAGGGAATGAAACGGATTTTATACTTGCATGCTGGTGCAGAAATGTATGGAGCAGATAAGGTTTTATTGGAATTGATAAAAGGATTGGATTCCAAAGAATTTGAAGCTCACGTCATCTTGCCAAATGACGGTGTTTTAGTCGAGGCTTTGCGCCAAGTTGGAGCTAAGGTCAGCGTGTTGGATTATCCGATTTTACGTAGAAAATACTTTAATCCTAAAGGCATTGCCGACTATATTCGCTCTTATAATTTCTATGCTAAGCAAATCGCCCTCTATGCTCGAGAACACAGTATAGATATGGTTCACAATAATACAGCGGCTGTTTTGGAGGGCATCTATTTGAAACGCAAGCTCAAGCTGCCTTTGATTTGGCATGTTCATGAGATTATCGTCAAACCCAAAGCTATTTCTGACTTTATCAATATGCTCATGGGACGATATGCAGACAAGATTGTGACGGTGTCCCAAGCGGTCGCTAATCATATCAAGCAGTCTCCCTTTATCAAAGATAGCCAAGTGGAAGTGATTTATAACGGTGTCGATAATGCTGTCTATTATCCAATGGATGCGTCTTCTATTCGTGAAAAATTTGACATTGCGCAAGATGCACTTGTGATTGGCATGATTGGTCGGGTCAATGCTATAAAAGGACAAAATGATTTCATAGAAGCAGTCGAGCCACTTTTGGAAAAGAATGAGCAAGCGGTGGCTTTCCTAGCTGGAGGTGTTTTTCCTGGTGAAGAATGGCGTTTAGAAGAACTAGATAAGAGAATAGCTTCTTCATCTGTTGTGTCACAAATTCATCGTATTGATTACTACGATAAGACTTCTGAACTTTATAATATGTTTGATATCTTTGTCTTACCAAGTATAAAACCTGATTCCCTACCTACAGTAGTCCTAGAAGCCATGGCTTGTTCAAAACCAGTTGTTGGTTATAACAATGGGGGAATAGCTGAAATGGTAGTAGATGACAAAAGTGGTTGCTTAGTCAAACCAAATCGTCCTCAAGAACTTTCTAATGCCATTTCTCTCTTACTAGATAGTTCTGAAAAAAGAGAAAAATTTGGGCGAGTAGGATATCAGAGACAAAAAGAGCTGTTTTCTTTGGAGAGTTACATCAAGAACTTCTCGGAGTTGTATAAAACAGATAGAAAAGATTAGTTATGAATAAAATAGATTTTGTTGTGACTTGGGTTGATGGGAATGATCCTGTGTGGCAAGAAAAAAAATCAAGCTATGATGGCTCGGTTAATACTTCTAAACAGAGTATGAATTCAGTCAAGGCTTACCGAGAATGGGGGACCTTTAAATATTGGTTTAGAGGAGTTGAAAAATTTGCTCCTTGGGTCAATAAGGTCTACCTCGTGACCGACCAGCAAAAGCCAAGCTGGTTAGATATAAATAGTGAAAAATTGGTGTTGGTAGATCATACAGAGATTATCTGTAATGACTACCTGCCAGTTTTTTCTGCCAATCCTATCGAAAGTAACATCCATCGAATCCCTGGTCTCTCAGAGCATTTTGTTTTTTTTAATGACGATATGTATTTGACAGCTCCAGTCGAGCCGACAGATTTTTTCTCAGAGGATGGTTTACCCAAATATAATACGGCTCTTTCACCGATTATTCCTGAGCGATATGGAACGGGGAATT
The DNA here is from genome assembly GCF_001815805.1 of Streptococcus sp. HMSC072D05. GTDB lineage: Bacteria > Bacillota > Bacilli > Lactobacillales > Streptococcaceae > Streptococcus. The sequence continues at coordinate 178,601 of NZ_KV822018.1, read as the reverse complement.
TTCAGGTAAATGACATGGAGATTGTCACTAGCTATTTCAGTCGAAATGAAATTTTGAAGAATGGCCAATTCTTTGATCCAAAGCAGGGATTAAAAAGTATCGTTAAGTCGCTACTATACAGAAATAGTCAGTTTATCTGTGGTTTCTGGGAGAGTCATCTGCCCTATCCTCTACTAAGATCAACGATGAACTTGGTATGGGAAAAGGAAAAAGCTGTCTTGGAAAGAACCTCGGCTAGTCGCTTTAGAAATCCTTCTGATACCAATGTTTGGCTCTTTAAGTATTGGCAGATTGCCAGTGGTAAATACGCTATCGGAAATCCTAAGTTGGGAGGACTCTTTTCTTTGGATAATGCCGGACCAGATTTTTGGAAGATACTAAATTCTGGCAAATACCAAATTATGTGTATCAATGATGGATTTAACATTCAAGACGAGGAGCAGGTGATGACAGACTTTATCAAGGCTATGGATCAACTGCTTCCAGATAGAAGTTCATTTGAGATTTAAACTGTAAAACTAAGTAAGAGAAAGAAAAGAAAATATGATTTCGGTAATTGTGCCTGTTTATAATGTGGAGGACTACCTTCATTATGCCATGGAGAGTTTGAAACATCAGACTTACAAGGATATGGAAGTCCTCCTGATTGATGACGGCTCGAGTGATGGCTCAGGACACTTGTGTGACCAGTATGCCCAGCAATATGATTGGGTGACTAGCTACCATAAGGTCAACGGTGGCTTGTCTGATGCTCGGAACTATGGGGTCTTGAGAGCCAAGGGCGACTGGATTACTTTCCTAGATCCAGACGACTATCTGGAACCCTGCGCCTTGGAACTGCTAGCAGAGCTACAAAGTCGTACCCAAGCAGATATGGTGAGTGGCAAAGTAGAGCCAACAGCTCACTATCATCGTTTTCAAAATTTTCACTTGGATCAGCTTGATTTAGACCAAGTTAAGGTCTATGACAAGGCAAAGGCTCTGACTGAGATGCTTTATGGAGACCTTGTAACGGTCTCTGCTTGTGGGAAACTCTATCGGAAAGAACTTCTTGAGAAAGCTCCCTTCCCCAAGGGGCGCATCTACGAAGACCTCTATGTTATCAGTGAGCATCTCAACCAAGCCCAATCCGTGGCCTTGTACCATCTTCCGATTTACCATTATTACCATAGACCTGGTAGCATTACTGCCTCGGCTTTCACGCCAAAACAATACGAGTTTTACGAAGCAATTGATCATTTAAAAGAGGTTGTGAATGCAACCTATCCTGAGAGTTCAGAACTCCAAGAAGCCATCATTTCACGCTTCTTTACAGGAAGTCTTCTTATCTTTACGATGATTAAGGATGGGGATTCGGTAGAATTCAAGAGACTTCAGGAGAAAACCAGGCCTTATTTGCCTCTTGTCTTGAAGAATGCTAGAGTTAGCAAGAAACGTAGGATCCTCTATGTTTTAGTTACTAAGTATCCGCGACTCTATTATCAATTTAAAAAGTTAAAAAAATCCTAAGTAAGAGTTAGGGATGAAAGAAGAAAAGGAAAAAGAAAATGTTAAAGTTAGAACGTGATAAATTGCTAATTGCAGCAGTTTTAATAGTGGTTGTCTCCATAGATATGATCAATACGTCTATGTTAGCTCCTGTTTTACCTAATATTCCTAATGTAGTTCCTTTTTTTGCGGTCCTGTTACTTGCTATGCGATTTGCTTATATTCATCACTACTCTATAAGCTATCTCATCTTTGCACCAATTCTTCTTTTTGCTGGGGGCATGGTTTACTATAAGACTGGGAACCTTAATGCATTGATGTATATGTTTCTGCTTGTCTTTCTTTACAAGGCTGAGATGGAAAGTGTACTTAAAATATACTCTGTTGTAGCCTTGTTTTTTATTGTATTGATAGTGTTCTTGGCTGTGATTGGTGCTATTCCAAACTTGCAATTTGTCCAATCACGATCTGCGGGAGTCGTTGTTCGAAATTCATTTGGCTTTATTTATCCAACTGATTTTGCTTCTCACTGTTTTTATCTATATACAGCTATATCGTATATCTTTAGAAAGAAATTCATTGTTTTACGGACTGCCTTAGGATTTGGTCTGGCTTATTTCATTATTCGATATTGCGATGCGAGGCTTAATGCCGCTTCTATTACTGTAATGGCGCTCATTTTTCTGTACTTTTATTTCCGAAATGATAAACAGCGACGGCTTTTTGCTTTACTTCCTTTATCGGCTGGTATAGCGTCTTCAGTAATGATTTATCTCTCTTCTAAATTTACCTGGTCTCATCCAATGTATGTGGCTCTAAACAATTTTTTTAGTATGAGATTACACCTAGGACATGAGGCACTAAAAAAATATGCAGTGCAGTGGTTTGGGATTCGGGGCATATCATTTGTCGGTTATGGGGGGCGTACAGAATCCGTTTTGAGCTACGACTATGTAGACTCTTCCTACGTTCAGATGCTCTTTACCTATGGGATGATTCCAGTTCTCTTATTGGTCGTGTTATACATAGTTAGGTCTTGGTCACTTTATCGCAAAAAGAATTATTTGCTATTGACGGCCTTATCCTTAATAGCAGTCAACTGTATGTTTGAGGCCTTCTGGGTTCGCCCGTCTTATAATATTTTTATGTTTACTCTATTTGCAACCTTGCCAGTTATTGAATTTGAATCGAAGAAATCTACAACGAGGAACTCCTTGTGAAAGTATTAAAAAATTATTTATATAATCTTTCTTATCAGCTGTTAGTAATCGTTTTACCAGTCATTACTACACCCTATATTACTCGGGTTTTCTCATCCAATGACTTAGGTTCCTATGGGTACTACAACTCAATAGTAACTTACTTTATACTCTTAGCGACACTTGGGGTGGCCAATTATGGGACAAAGGAAATTTCCGGCCATCGTAAGGAAGTCGAAAAGACCTTCTGGGGTATTTACAGTTTACAAGTCCTTTCAACCTGTTTAGCGGTTACGCTTTATATAGTTGTCTGCTTGCTTGTGCCGTCGATGAACAATCCAATTGCTTATATACTTGGCTTTAGTTTGCTGTCTCGTGGTTTTGATATTTCTTGGCTTTTTCAAGGGTTAGAAGATTTCAAAAAAATCACAGCTCGTAACACAATGGTCAAACTTCTAGGTGTTGTTTCGATATTCCTATTTGTTAAGAAACCATCCGACTTGTACTTGTATATCATCCTCTTGGTTGCCTATGATCTACTAGGTCAGTTGAGTATGTGGCTTCCTGCTCGGGAGCACATTCGCAAGCCGCATTTGGATATAGCCTATGCCAAAGAGCATATTAAACCAGTCATTCTCTTGTTTCTGCCACAGATTGCCATTTCACTCTACATCACGCTAGATCGCACCATGTTGGGTGCCTTGTCTTCGACCAAGGATGTCGGGATCTATGATCAAGCCTTGAAATTATTGAATATTTTGTTGACTTTGGTAACGTCGCTTGGTAGTGTTATGTTGCCTCGGGTCTCCAATCTCCTCTCATCAGGCAATCAAAAGGCGGTTAACAAGTTACATGAAATGTCTTTCTTAGTGTATAACTTAGTTATCTTCCCGATGATTGCGGGGATTTTGATTGTTAACAAAGATTTTGTTAATTTTTTCCTGGGGCAAGACTTCCAAGATGCTCGCTATGCGATTGCCATCATGGCCTTTAGAATGTTCTTTATTGGCTGGACCAATATCATGGGAATTCAAATCTTGATTCCTCACAATAAGAATCGTGAATTTATGCTATCAACAACTATTCCAGCTGTTTTTAGTGTGGGCTTGAATCTCCTCTTAATCCCGCCTCTGGGCTATATTGGAGCTTCAATTGTATCTGTTGCGACTGAAGGTTTGGTCTGGCTGATTCAACTCTACTTTACACGTTCGTATCTAAAAGAGGTCAAGATTCTACCATCCATGCTAAAAATACTTCTAGCAGCACTACTGATGTACGGCGCCCTGTATTCTGCACAAGCTTTCATGCACTTCTCGTCTGTTGTGAATGTCTTGATTTATGCTGCCCTTGGCTTCCTAGTCTATGGTGGCTTGATTTTGCTCTTACGTGTCTTGGATTTTCAAGAACTAAAAAGTGTTTTAAAGAAATAAGGAGATTTTATGTACGATTATTTGATTGTCGGTGCTGGCTTGTCAGGTGCAATCTTTGCCTACGAAGCTAACAAACGTGGCAAGAAGGTGAAGGTGATTGACAAACGTGACCACATCGGTGGAAATATCTATTGCCAATCTGTTGAAGGAATCAATGTCCACAAGTATGGGGCTCATATCTTCCATACATCTAATAAAAAGGTATGGGAATATGTCAATCAGTTTGCGGAGTTTAACAATTACATCAATTCTCCTATTGCCAACTACCAAGGACATCTTTACAATCTGCCTTTCAATATGAACACTTTCTATGCTTTGTGGGGGACAAAGACACCCCAAGAAGTCAAGGACAAAATTGCTGAGCAGACGACGCACATGCAAGATGTTGAGCCAAAAAACTTAGAGGAACAAGCCATTAAGTTGATTGGTATGGATGTCTATGAAAAGCTAATCAAGGGCTACACCGAAAAGCAATGGGGGCGTTCTGCTACTGAACTACCACCCTTTATCATCAAGCGTTTACCTGTTCGATTGACCTATGATAACAATTATTTCAATGACCGTTACCAAGGGATTCCAATTGGTGGTTACAATGTCATCATCGAAAAGTTGTTGGAAGGAATCGAAGTAGAGCTTAATACAGATTTCTTTGCTGATCGGGAGAACTTGGAGGCTTCAGCAACTAAGATTGTCTTCACAGGAATGATTGATCAGTTCTTTGACTATAAGTTTGGTGAACTAGAGTATCGTAGTCTCCGTTTTGAGCATGAGATTTTGGACCAAGAAAATCATCAAGGAAATGCCGTAGTCAACTATACTGAACGTGATATTCCCTATACGCGAATCATCGAACACAAACATTTTGAGTTTGGGACTCAAGCCAAGACCGTTATTACTCGTGAATATCCAGCAGATTGGAAAAGAGGAGATGAACCTTACTATCCAATCAATGATGCCAAAAACAATGCAATTTATGAGCAGTATCTAGCAGAAGCTGAGAAAAATGGGCGCGTTATTTTCTGTGGGCGCTTGGCAGATTATAAATACTATGATATGCACGTGACTGTTGAACGTGCATTGGATGTGGTAGAAGAAGAACTAGGGAGTATCTAAGAACATCACGGATAAAGGGGAGAAAAGGTGAAATATTATCTGAAGGATTCATTTCTGCATAATGCACACGAAAAGAATGCAGGGAGTAAGGCACGAAATGACGTGGAAACTATTCTAATCTCAGAGGGTTATGAGGGGTTGGAGTTCAAGGTTGAGAATTGGTATAAGATGAATTTCTTTAAAGCTCAACAACACAAATATCGTGCGACCAAGTCTGTGTTTGATCAGTTGGAAGCTGGAGATGAATTGGTGATTCAGTTCCCTATTATCCACCATACATTTT
>NZ_KV822018.1:167660-172988 GCF_001815805.1 Streptococcus sp. HMSC072D05 | reverse complement strand
TTTTCATTTCACAACTCATCAAGCAGGCGCAAAAAAGAGGAGTTAAATTCTATCTGTTGATCCATGATATTGAAACCTTGCGTCATGCAGCAGGTTCAGAAGTGAAATTTCGTCATAAAGTGAGAAATTACTTTCAAGAGAAGAAAGCTCTAACGTCAGTGGATGGGATTATCGTTCATAATGATATCATGAAAAATGTTTTAGCCGGTCAAGGATTTCCGTCTGATAAAATGGTAAGCTTGGAGATTTTTGACTATCTGATTCCTAACTTTGAGGTACAAGCTCTTCCTCAAAAAAACCAACCTATTATCGTAGCTGGAAATTTGAACCCTGCAAAGTCAGGTTATCTTTATAATTTACCAGAACAACCAGCCTATAACTTGTATGGGGTGGGCTACGATGAAAGTCGTGCATTGAAAAACACTAGCTACTTTGGTTCCTTTATGCCGGATGACCTCCCAGCTGCTCTTGAAGGTAGTTTTGGTTTGGTATGGGACGGAGACAGCTCAGAAACCTGCCAAGGTTCTTACGGAAACTATCTACGCTTTAACAACTCGCACAAGGCTTCTCTTTATTTGGCTTCGGGCTTTCCTCTGGTGGTTTGGAGAGAGTCTGCCCTTGCGCATTTTGTGCTAGATAAGCAGTGTGGTATAGCGGTTGATTCTCTACATGACCTCCAAAAAGTACTAGATGATTTGACACTTCAAGACTACAAGGAACTTTCAGAACAAGCTAGGAAAGTTGGAGCTGCTCTTCGAGACGGAGCCTATTTAAAAGCTGCCTTATCCAAATTGAAGTAAATTCCTTAGGGAATTTGGGACAAAATGAAATATAATATAGGATAGGTAATTAGCCAGAAAGGAAGCCTATTATGAAAGGTATTATTCTTGCGGGTGGTTCAGGTACCCGACTGTACCCACTTACTCGAGCTGCGTCAAAACAGCTGATGCCAGTTTATGATAAACCCATGATTTACTATCCTTTGTCAACCTTGATGTTGGCAGGGATTAAGGACATTTTGATCATCTCAACACCACAGGATTTACCCCGTTTTAAGGACCTGCTCTTGGATGGTTCCGAATTTGGGATCAAGCTTTCCTATGCGGAACAGCCTAGTCCCGACGGACTTGCTCAGGCTTTTCTTATTGGTGAAGAATTTATCGGTGACGATAGTGTTGCTTTGATCTTGGGGGACAATATCTATCATGGACCTGGTTTGAGCAAAATGCTTCAAAAGGCAGCCAAGAAAGAGAAGGGGGCGACTGTTTTTGGCTACCAAGTGAAGGATCCAGAGCGTTTTGGTGTGGTCGAGTTTGATACAGACATGAATGCTATTTCCATAGAAGAAAAACCGGAGAATCCTCGCTCTAACTATGCAGTGACAGGTCTTTATTTCTATGACAATGACGTTGTGGAGATTGCCAAACAGATAAAACCAAGTGCACGTGGTGAGTTGGAAATCACAGATGTCAACAATGCTTATTTGAAACGTGGAGATCTTTCTGTTGAGGTGATGGGCCGTGGTTTTGCTTGGTTGGATACTGGGACACACGAGAGCTTGTTAGAGGCTTCCCAATATATCGAAACGGTTCAACGAATGCAAAATCTCCAGGTTGCAAATCTGGAAGAAATTGCCTATCGAATGGGTTATATCAGCCGTGAAGATGTACTGGAATTGGCGCAACCTCTTAAGAAGAATGAATACGGACAATACCTGCTCCGTTTGATTGGAGAAATCTAGATGACAGATAATTTTTTCGGCAAAACACTAGCAGTGCGTAAGATTGATGCCATTCCAGGTATGTTAGAGTTTGACATTCCAGTTCATGGAGACAATCGTGGCTGGTTTAAGGAAAATTTTCAGAAAGAAAAGATGCTACCGCTTGGTTTTCCTGAAAGCTTCTTTGTTGAAGGGAAACTGCAAAATAATGTCAGCTTTTCTCGTAAAAATGTTCTTCGAGGCCTTCATGCCGAACCTTGGGACAAGTATATCTCAGTAGCAGACAATGGGAAAGTTCTGGGTTCTTGGGTTGACCTACGTGAAGGTGGGACTTTTGGAAATGTTTATCAGACCGAGATTGATGCAAGTAAGGGAATCTTTGTCCCTCGTGGCGTAGCCAATGGTTTCCAAGTACTCTCGGATACAGTTTCTTATAGCTATCTGGTCAATGACTACTGGGCGCTTGAGCTCAAGCCTAAATATGCCTTTGTCAACTATGCAGACCCAGCTTTGGGCATCCAGTGGGAAAACCTAGCAGAAGCAGAAGTCTCAGAAGCTGATAAACATCATCCCCTACTTAAGGATGTCAAACCACTAAGAAAAGAAGATTTGTAAAAAAGTTAAGGAATAAAAATGACTGAATACAAAAACATCATCGTGACAGGTGGAGCTGGTTTTATCGGTTCTAACTTTGTTCATTATGTTTACAAAAACTTTCCAGATGTTCATGTGACAGTACTGGACAAGCTGACTTATGCTGGTAATCGTGCCAACATTGAAGAAATTTTAGGTGATCGTGTTGAGTTGGTTGTTGGAGATATTGCTGATGCAGCCTTGGTCGATAAGTTAGCTGCTCAAGCAGATGCCGTCGTTCACTATGCGGCAGAAAGCCATAATGACAACTCGCTCAATGATCCTAGTCCATTTATCCATACCAACTTCATTGGGACTTACACTCTTTTGGAAGCAGCTCGTAAATACGACCTTCGTTTCCACCATGTGTCAACTGACGAAGTCTATGGGGACCTGCCTTTGCGTGAAGATTTGCCGGGTCATGGAGAAGGTCCAGGTGAGAAATTTACGGCTGAAACCAAGTATAATCCAAGCTCACCATACTCATCAACCAAGGCAGCTTCAGACTTGATTGTCAAAGCTTGGGTGCGCTCATTTGGTGTTAAAGCGACTATTTCTAACTGTTCAAACAACTATGGTCCTTACCAACATATCGAGAAGTTCATTCCGCGCCAAATTACCAATATCCTGAGTGGTATCAAGCCAAAACTCTATAGTGAAGGTAAAAACGTCCGTGACTGGATTCATACCAATGACCATTCTTCAGGTGTTTGGACGATTCTGACCAAAGGTCAAATTGGTGAAACTTACTTAATTGGTGCGGATGGTGAAAAGAACAATAAGGAAGTGCTGGAACTCATCCTCAAGGAGATGGGGCAACCAGCTGATGCTTATGATCATGTGACGGACCGAGCTGGTCACGACCTTCGTTATGCTATCGACGCTAGCAAGCTTCGTGATGAACTAGGGTGGAAGCCAGAGTTTACCAACTTTGAAGCAGGTCTCAGAGAGACCATCAAGTGGTACACAGACAACCAAGACTGGTGGAAATCTGAAAAAGAAGCCGTCGAGGCTAACTATGCCAAGACGCAACAAGTGATTAACTAAATGCATACTAAAAAGCAAGAGACTTTGAGTTCTCTTGCTTTTTATGTATGTCGTAATCTGTTATTTTCTTACTTCTTGTTTATAAAACTCTTTAAGGGCATCTTGCCAGGTTGGAATGACGAAACCTGTCGCCTTCGCTTTGGCCAAACTCATGGTTGAATTGAGGGGACGTTTGGCCTTTGCAGGAAACTTGCTGGAGTCTACCGGAATCACTTCAACATCACTGTCTTTAAGAATCTCGACAGCGAAGTCATACCAAGTGGTATCTTCAGTGGAGTCATTTGATAAGTGGTAGTAGCCAAATGCTTTTTGATTTTCAGTCAAGTAGGTCATAAACTCAGCCAGGGTACGTGTCCAAGTTGGACGGCCGTGTTGGTCGTTGACAACAGTGAGAGTTTTATGGGTTTTGGCAAGATTTTGCATTGTAAAGACAAAGTTTTTGCCATAATTTCCAAAGACCCAAGCAGTGCGGATGATGTAATACTGTGACGTAAGGGTTTCAACAAGTTCTTCCCCCATTCGCTTGGTACGCCCATATTCTGTCTGCGGATCAGGTAGGTCATCGACTTCCCATTCTTGTCCGACGGGTTTCTTTCCATCAAAGACGTAGTCTGTCGAGATATAGACCAGAGTAGCTCCGTATTTCTCAGAGGCCTTGGCTACATTTTCAGTTCCAGTTACGTTGATGGCAAAATCCAGTTCTTTCCCCTCGTCTTCTGCAGCATCAACAGCAGTGTAGGCTGCACAATGATAGACCAGAGTTGGCTTGACTTCAGCAAATACCTTCTCAACCATTTCAGCATTCGTGATATCCATTTCGGCCACATCAACTGCAACATAGTCTACATTTCGTTCATCTAGTAAATAACGTAGTTCGGTACCGAGTTGACCATTCGCACCTGTAATTAATATCATTGTCTTCTCCTTAACTTTTCTTCTATCTAATCATAGCAAAAAAATGATAAAAAATCTGATTTTCGGTCCTTGTTTTGCTGGTTTAAGATATAAAAATATAGTATTAGAGAATCATAATTTTATAATAGAAAACATATTTTTCAGAATTTACCAAATTAATTCAAAAATTCTGAAAACTTTATTGACATGTTTCTGAAAAGGGACTATAATGGGGTGAAAGTTTTAAAGGAGAAAACAATGAAAAGTTCAAAACTACTTGCCCTTGCGGGTGTGACGTTATTGGCAGCTGCGACTCTTGCTGCCTGCTCTGGATCAAGTTCAAATGCTAAAGGCGAGAAAACATTCTCATACATTTACGAAACGGATCCTGATAACCTAAACTATTTGACAACTGGTAAGGCAGCTACAGCGAATATTACGAGCAACGTTATCGATGGCTTGCTTGAAAATGACCGCTATGGTAACTTTGTACCATCTATGGCTGAGAATTGGTCTGTATCTAAGGATGGATTGACTTACACGTATACACTCCGAAAGGATGCAAAATGGTATACATCTGAAGGTGAGGAGTATGCAGAAGTTAAAGCTCAAGACTTTGTAACTGGTCTTAAGTATGCTGCTGATAAGAAATCAGATGGTCTTTACCTGGTTCAGGAATCTATCAAGGGATTGGATGCTTACGTCAAAGGAGAAATTACAGATTTTTCTCAAGTAGGAATCAAAGCTCTTGATGATTATACCGTTCAATACACATTGAACAAGCCAGAAAGTTTCTGGAATTCTAAGACAACAATGGGTGTTCTGGCTCCTGTTAATGAAGAATTTTTGAACTCTAAAGGGGATGACTTTGCTAAAGGTACGGACCCAAGCAGCATTCTCTATAATGGACCATTCTTACTCAAATCAATCGTAGCCAAATCATCAGTCGAGTTCGAAAAGAATCCAAACTATTGGGACAAAGACAATGTCCATCTTGATAAAGTAAAATTATCCTTCTGGGATGGTCAAGATAC
>NZ_KV822018.1:122076-167560 GCF_001815805.1 Streptococcus sp. HMSC072D05 | reverse complement strand
AATAAGCCAACTGAAGCTTTCAAAGACGGTAGCTTTACAATGGCTCGCCTCTTCCCAACAAGTGCTAGTTACTCAGAGACTGAAAAAACATTCAAAGACAATATCGTTTATACCCAACAAGATTCTACTACTTATTTAGTAGGCACAAATATCGATCGCCAGTCTTATAAGTACACTTCTAAGACAACAGATGAGGAAAAAGTATCAACCAAGAAGGCACTTTTGAATAAGGACTTCCGTCAAGCTATTGCATTTGGTTTTGACAGAACAGCCTACGCTTCTCAAGTAAATGGTGCAAGCGGGGCTACTAAACTGCTTCGTAACTTATTTGTTCCTCCTACATTTGTACAGGCAGATGGGAAAAACTTTGGGGAATTAGTTAAGGAAAAATTGGTGACCTATGGAGATGAGTGGAGCAACGTAAACTTGGATGATGCCCAAGATGGACTCTACAATCCTGACAAAGCCAAAGCAGAGTTCGCTAAAGCTAAGGCGGCCCTTCAAGCGGAAGGTGTGAAATTCCCAATCCACTTGGATATGCCTGTAGATCAAACAAATACAACAAAAGTTCAACGTGTTCAATCTTTTAAACAGTCAGTTGAAGAAAATCTAGGATCAGATAATGTGGTTATCGATATCCAACAGCTCCAAAAAGACGATGTTCAAAACATTACCTACTTCGCTGAGACTGCGGCTGGAGAAGACTGGGATATCTCAGATAACGTGGGTTGGTCTCCAGACTATATCGATCCATCTACTTATCTTGATATTATCAAGCCTTCTGTAGGAGAAAATACGAAAACATATCTAGGATTTGATTCTGGGACAAACAACGCTGCCGCTAAGCAAGTTGGTTTAGAAGATTACGAAAAAATGGTTGTGGAAGCTGGTGAAGAAACCACTGATGTTTCAAAACGTTATGAGAAATATGCTGCTGCCCAAGCTTGGTTGACAGACAGTGCCTTGCTCATTCCAACAACTTCTCAAACTGGTCGTCCAATGTTGTCTAAGATGGTACCATTTACACTTCCATTTGCATACTCTGGTAACAAGGGTATGAGTGAAGCCCTTTTGTACAAATATCTAGAAGTACAAGATAAGGCAGTGACAACAGAAGAATACCAAAAAGCTCAAGAAAAATGGTTGAAAGAAAAAGAAGAGTCAAATAAAAAGGCCCAAGAAGAACTCGCAAACCATGTGAAATAACTTTAAAAAAGTAAAGGATTTAGCCATCGATATGATGGTTAAGTCCTTTTTTATCTTTGTATAAGTCCCTGAATGATGAGGGATAGATTTTTTCAGAAAAGAGAAAATTTTAGTGAATTTTACCTATTTCCTATTGCTTTCTGCCTTTTTATTTGTTATATTAAAAGTACAATTATTTTTTATTTATAACAGTTAAGCTTAGCACTTTCAGAGAAAGGAGTATTTTTTAAAAAAGAAATGTAAACGCTTACTGGAAAATGAAAGGATTTAGGAGTTCATGGATAAACGATTTTTTGAAAAACGCTGTAAGTTCAGTATTCGTAAGTTTACGCTTGGAGTAGCTTCGGTGATGATTGGAGCGACTTTCTTCGCAGCTAGCCCAGTATTGGCTGATCAAGCAAGAGTTGGTTCTACAACTAATTTGCCAAGTGAATTAGCTGATTTGGATAAGAAGGCTAGTGATGAGGGGCACGATTTTGACAAGGAAGCTGCCGCTCAGAATCCTGGTTCAGCTGAAACTACTGAAGGCCCTCAAACAGAAGAAGAGTTGTTGGCTCAAGAAAAAGAAAAGTCTGAAAAGCCAAGCAACCTGCCAAAAGAATTAGAAGATAAGTTGGAGAAGGCTGAAGACAATGGGCGTGATGTTGACAAGGATCAATTGGCCCAAGATACTGGGAAGCTCGTACCAGAAGATGTAGCTAAGACTACCAACGGGGAATTAAACTACGGCGCGACTGTTAAGATTAAGACGCCATCAGGAGAAGGTAGCGGTATTGTCGTTGCAAAAGACCTTGTCTTGACGGTTTCTCATAACTTTATCAAGGACAGCCAAGACGGCAATATCCGTAAGGTTGTGGATAATGACCAAGGGGATGGAGATATCTATAGCATCTCATATCCAGGATTGCCAGATGTCAAGTTTAGCAAGAAAGATATTATTCATTGGGATCGTGAAGGCTACCTGAAGGGCTTCAAAAATGATTTGGCCCTTGTGAGATTGCGTACAGTTCTAGAAAATACGCCTGTTGAAGTAACCAAAAAGCCAGTAGTTAAGAAAATCGGAGATAAGCTCCATGTCTTTGGTTATCCAGAAGGGAAATTGAATCCGATTGTCAATACTACAGTTGATTTTGCGGAACCATACGGAGAAGGTGTCCAAGGGATTGGTTACCAAGGAGGAAAACCGGGCGCTAGTGGTGGCGGTATCTTTGATACAGAAGGAAAACTGGTCGGTGTGCACCAAAATGGTGTAGTTGGAAAACGGAGCGGCGGCATTCTCTTCTCACCAGCTCAACTAAAATGGATCCAAGACCACATGCAGGGAATTTCAAGTGTGAAACCAGCAGACTTGGAAGAGAAAGAGAAACCGGCTGAAGAAAAACCAAAAGAGGATAAACCTGCAGCTGCTAAACCTGAAACGCCTAAGACAGTAACTCCTGAATGGCAAACAGTAGTGAATAAAGAGCAACAAGGAACCGTCACTATTCGTGAAGAAAAGGGTGTTCGCTACAATCAATTGTCTTCAACGGCCCAAAATGACAATGATGGCAAACCAGCCTTGTTTGAAAAACAAGGATTGACAGTTGATGCTAATGGAAATGCGACGGTTGATTTAACCTTCAAAGATGATTCTGAAAAGGGCAAATCACGCTTTGGTGTCTTCTTGAAATTTAAAGATACCAAGAACAATGTTTTTGTTGGTTATGACAAAGATGGCTGGTTCTGGGAGTATAAATCTCCAACCGATAGCACCTGGTATAAGGGGGGCCGTGTAGCAGCGCCTGAGACAGGATCAATTAACCGCCTATCAATTACCCTCAAGTCAGATGGACAACTCAATGCAACGAATAATGATGAGAAACTTTTTGATACGGTCACTTTGCCAGCAGCTGTTAATGAAACTCTCAAAAATGAGAAGAAAATCGTCCTAAAAGCTGGTTCCTATGGCAATGAGCGTACAGTTGTCAGCGTTAAAACAGACAATCAAGAAGGTGTAAAATCAGATGATACTCCTGCCCAGAAAGAAACAGGTCCGGCCGTTGACGATAGCAAGGTGACTTATGATACGATCCAGTCTAAGGTACTCAAGGCAGTGATTGACCAAGCCTTCCCACGTATTAAAGAATACAGTTTGAACGGGCATACCTTGCCAGGACAAGTCCAACAATTCAATAAAGTATTTATCAACAAACACGAAGTCACACCTGAAGTTACTTACAAAAAAATCAATGAGACAACAGCAGAATACTTGATGAAGCTTCGCGATGATGCTCACTTAATCAATGCAGAAATGACAGTTCGTTTGCAAGTTGTGGACAATCAATTGCACTTTGATGTGACCAAGATTGTCAACCATAATCAAGTCACTCCAGGTCAAAAGATTGATGATGAAAGAAAGCTGCTTTCTTCTATTAGTTTCCTTGGTAATGCTTTAGTCTCTGTTTCGAGTGAGCAAGCTGGTGCTAAGTTTGATGGGGCAACCATGTCAAACAATACCCATGTCAGCGGTGATGACCATATCGATGTAACCAATCCAATGAAGGATTTGGCTAAGGGTTACATGTATGGATTTGTTTCTACAGACAAGCTTGCTGCAGGTGTTTGGAGCAATTCTCAAAACAGCTACGGTGGAGGTTCTTATGACTGGACTCGTTTGACAGCCTATAAGGGAACAGTTGGGAATGCCAACTATGTAGGAATCCACAGCTCTGAATGGCAATGGGAAAAAGCTTATAAGGGCATTGTCTTTCCAGAGTACACCAAGGAACTTCCAAGTGCCAAGGTTGTTATCACTGAAGATGCCAATGCGGATAATAAAGTGGACTGGCAGGATGGAGCCATTGCTTATCGTAGCATCATGAACAACCCTCAAGGTTGGGAAAAAGTCAAGGATATCACGGCTTATCGTATCGCGATGAACTTTGGTTCTCAAGCCCAAAATCCATTCCTTATGACCTTGGATGGTATCAAGAAAATCAATCTCCACACAGATGGTCTTGGGCAAGGTGTTCTCCTTAAAGGATATGGTAGTGAAGGTCACGACTCTGGTCACTTGAACTATGCTGATATTGGTAAACGTATTGGTGGTGTCGAAGACTTCAAGACCTTGATCGAAAAAGCGAAGAAATATGGTGCTCATCTAGGTATCCACGTTAACGCTTCTGAAACCTATCCTGAGTCTAAATACTTTAATGAAAATATTCTTCGTAAAAATCCAGATGGAAGCTACAGCTATGGTTGGAACTGGCTAGACCAAGGTATCAACATTGATGCTGCTTATGACTTGGCGCATGGACGCTTGGCTCGCTGGGAAGACTTGAAGAAAAAACTTGGTGATGGTCTCGACTTTATCTATGTGGACGTTTGGGGCAATGGTCAATCTGGTGATAACGGTGCCTGGGCTACTCACGTTCTTGCTAAAGAAATTAACAAACAAGGCTGGCGTTTTGCGATTGAGTGGGGCCATGGTGGTGAATACGACTCTACCTTCCAACACTGGGCAGCTGACCTGACCTATGGTGGCTACACTAATAAAGGTATCAACAGTGCCATCACACGCTTTATCCGCAACCACCAAAAAGATTCATGGGTTGGGGACTACAGAAGTTACGGTGGTGCAGCCAACTACCCACTTCTAGGTGGCTACAGCATGAAAGACTTTGAAGGCTGGCAAGGAAGAAGCGACTACAATGGCTATGTAACCAACTTGTTTACCCATGATGTCATGACTAAGTATTTCCAACACTTCACTGTAAGTAAATGGGAAAATGGTACACCAGTTACCATGACCGACAACGGTAGCACCTATAAATGGACTCCAGAAATGAAGGTTGAGCTAGTCGATGCAGCAGGTAACAAGGTTGTTGTGACTCGTAAGTCAAATGATGTCAATAGCCCACTATACCGTGAACGTACAGTAACGCTCAATGGACGTGTCATCCAAGATGGTTCAGCTTACTTGACTCCTTGGAACTGGGATGCGAACGGTAAGAAACTTCCTACTGATAAGGAAAAAATGTACTACTTCAATACGCAATCCGGTGCAACAACTTGGACCCTTCCGAGTGATTGGGCAAATAGCAAGGTTTACCTTTACAAGCTAACTGACCAAGGTAAGACAGAAGAGCAAGAACTAACTGTAAAAGATGGCAAGATTACCCTAGACCTTCTAGCAAATCAACCATACGTTCTCTACCGTTCAAAACAAACCAATCCTGAAATGTCATGGAGCGAAGGCATGCACATCTATGACCAAGGATTTAACAGTGGAACCTTGAAACACTGGACCATTTCAGGTGATGCTTCCAAGGCAGAAATTGTCAAATCACAGGGTGCAAATGAAATGCTTCGTATCCAAGGCAATAAGAGCAAGGTCAGTCTTACTCAGAAACTGACTGGCTTGAAACCAAATACCAAGTATGCTGTTTATGTCGGTGTTGATAACCGTAGTAATGCTAAGGCAAGTATCACAGTGAATACTGGCGAAAAAGAAGTGACTACTTACACCAATAAGTCACTCGCTCTCAACTATATCAAAGCTTATGCTCATAACAATCGTCGTGAAAATGCTACAGTTGATGATACAAGTTACTTCCAAAACATGTACGCCTTCTTTACAACTGGATCGGACGTATCAAATGTTACTCTTACATTGAGTCGTGAAGCTGGTGATGAAGCAACATACTTTGATGAAATCCGTACCTTTGAAAACAATTCAAGCATGTACGGAGACAAGCATGATACAGGTAAAGGAACATTTAAACAAGACTTTGAAAATGTAGCTCAAGGTATCTTCCCATTTGTAGTAGGTGGTGTTGAAGGTGTCGAAGACAACCGCACTCACTTGTCTGAAAAACACGATCCATATACACAGCGTGGTTGGAATGGTAAGAAAGTCGATGATGTTATCGAAGGAAATTGGTCATTGAAGACAAATGGACTAGTGAGCCGTCGTAACTTGGTTTACCAAACAATCCCTCAAAACTTCCGTTTTGAAGCTGGTAAGACTTATCGTGTAACCTTTGAATACGAAGCAGGATCAGACAATACCTATGCTTTTGTAGTCGGTAAGGGAGAATTCCAGTCAGGTCGTCGTGGTACTCAAGCAAGCAACTTGGAAATGCATGAATTGCCAAATACTTGGACAGACTCTAAGAAAGCCAAGAAGGCAACCTTCCTCGTGACAGGTGCAGAAACAGGCGATACTTGGGTAGGTATCTACTCAACTGGAAATGCAAGCAATACTCGTGGTGATTCTGGTGGAAATGCCAACTTCCGTGGTTATAACGACTTCATGATGGATAATCTTCACATCGAAGAAATTACCCTAACAGGTAAGATGTTGACAGAAAATGCTCTGAAGAACTACTTGCCAACGGTTGCCATGACTAACTATACGAAAGAGTCTATGGATGCTTTGAAAGAGGCGGTCTTTAACCTCAGCCAAGCAGATGATGACATTAGCGTAGAAGAAGCGCGTGCAGAGATTGCCAAGATTGAAGCCTTGAAGAATGCTTTGGTTCAGAAGAAAACAGCCTTGGTAGCAGAAGACTTTGAAAGTTTGGATGCGCCAGCTCAACCAGGTGAAGGTCTAGAGAATGCCTTTGATGGAAATGTGTCTAGTCTATGGCATACATCTTGGAATGGTGGAGATGTAGGAAAGCCTGCAACCATGGTCTTGAAAGAACCAACTGAAATCACTGGACTTCGTTATGTTCCACGTGCATCTGATTCAAATGGAAACTTGCGAGATGTGAAACTGGTTGTCACAGATGAGTCTGGCAAGGAACATACCTTTACCGTAACAGATTGGCCAAATAACAACAAGCCAAAAGACATTGACTTTGGTAAGACAATCAAGGCTAAGAAAATTGTCCTTACTGGTATCAAGACTTACGGAGATGGTGGCGATAAATACCAATCTGCAGCGGAACTCATCTTTACCCGTCCACAGGTAGCAGAAACACCGCTTGACATGTCTAGCTATGAAGCAGCTTTGGCTAAGGCGCAGAAATTAACGGACAAAGACAATCAAGAGGAAGTAGCTAGCGTTCAGGCAAGCATGAAATATGCGACGGATAACCACCTCTTGACGGAAAGAATGGTTGCCTACTTCGCAGACTATCTCAACCAATTAAAAGATTCTGCTACGAAACCAGATGCTCCAACAAGTAGCAAGGGTGAAGAACAACCACCAGTTCTTGATGTACCTGAGTTCAAAGGCGGCGTCAATGCAACAGAAGCAGCTGTACATGAAGTCCCTGAGTTCAAGGGCGGCGTTAATGCGGTCCAAGCCTTGGTTCACGAATTACCAGAATACAAAGGTGGAGCCAATGCGGTCCTAGCGGCTGCAAATGAAGTTCCAGAGTATAGAGGTGGAGTCAATGCAGTTGAGGCCTTGGTAAATGAAAAGCCAGCCTACACAGGTGTATTGGCTACAGCTGGAGATCAAGCAGCTCCAACAGTTGAAAAACCTGAGTACCCGCTCACTCCAAGTCCAGTAGCTGAAACCAAAACTCCGGGAGCGAAAGATGAAGAAAAACTACCTGCTACAGGGGAGCACAGCTCAGAAGTAGCCCTCTTCTTAGCAAGTGTGAGTATCGCTTTATCTGCTGCAGTCCTTACGACAAAACGAAAAGAAGACTAAACAGATTTGGTTTTAGAAGTCCAAAAGATCTCGAATCAAATAGGAACAAACAGCCGGAGAGGACCTCTTGGTTCTCTCCTTTTTCAAAGGAGAAATGATACCGCTTACTCATGTATGCGGATGAAAGGAATAGGAGAAAGATGGATAGACATTTTTTTGAGAAACGCTGTCACTATAGTATAAGAAAATTTGCAATCGGTGCAGCCTCCGTTATGATTGGTGCTAGTATCTTTGGCGCCAATATGGTTCAGGCGGCAGAAACAGCAACACCTTCAGAGACAGAGGGAAGTATCACTCATGTTCAAGCCTTGGATAAGTTACCAGATGATTTAGCCGCTGCGCTTGAAAAAGCAGATGCAGAAGCTGCAACAGAAGCAAGTCATGAAGAAACTCCAGCGACTGATGAGGGAACCAATCCTGCAGCAAGTGAAGAGGCAAAACCAGAGGCAAGCCCTGCAAGTCCCAAGCCAGCAGAAACGCCGAAACCGGTTGAAACACCAAAGGCAGACAAACAACCTGCGGAAACCACTACACCAGCAGTAAAACCAGCTGAAAAGACAATCGAAGATAGAGAAGATGTCAACCATCTCGAAGGTGCTACTGCTCAGGCAAGCAACCATGAGACTGGGACCAACTTTACTGCAGATAAGGCTATCGATGGAGATGACAATACCCGTTGGGCTACAGATAGAGATGCAGTAAAACCAACTTTTGAATTAACTCTTCCAAAAACTACCCTCATCAAGCATGTAGAAATAGACTGGGATCGTCGTCTTCGTAATGGGCAAAATGACCCCAATATCAAATCTTGGAGTCTCTACTACGCAGGTCAAGAAGACGTGGGCGCTAATGGAGAAAAACAATGGAAACTCGCTCATACCAAAACTGGAGATCCTGTTTTAGATGAGAAAGTAGATCTAGCTGAAAGTATCAAAGCTAAATATCTTAAGTTAGAAATTAACGACTATCAAGCGGGCACAATGGGCTGGAGAAACGTTGGAATCCAAGAAATTCGAGCTTATTCAAACGTTCCGGACCATAGTAGGGTAACGGATATCCGCCAAGTAACCGAACTAACAGTAGCAGAAGATGGACAGTCTCTTGTCTTACCAACTCTACCAGGAAAAGTCAGTCTCATTGGAAGCAATAAACAAGGTGTAATTGACCTTCAAAATCACATCTATAAGCCTTTGACAGACCAACGTGTCAAGGTCATGGTCCAACAAATCAGAGACAGTCATACCTTTACCAAAGAGTTTGAAGTAGTCATCAAGGGCTTACATCAGGACGAAGGTGTGGGTGTTAAACCAAAAGTAGCACCAGCTGTTCAACAATGGTATGGGAAAGAAGGCCAATCTTCTATCACTTCAGATACAGTTCTTGCGACAGGAGATTCTGGCTTTGATCAGGCTGCAACCTTCTATCAGTCAGACCTTGCCAGTCGTGGATTGGAACTAGCAACAGGTGACAAGCAGGCTCAAAAACGAATCGAATTTAAAAAAGTTGAAAACAAGGGTTATGGTAAAGAAGGGTATGGTATCACTATCCAAAATGATGTGATTACCATCGAAGCTGCCACAAACACAGGAGCCTTCTACGCCACTCGGACTCTTCTTCAAATGGGAGAAAGTAACCTCCAAAATGGCGAAATTCGCGATTTCCCAAGTTTCAGCCACCGTGGCTTTATGCTAGATACAGGTCGTAAATTTATCCCTTATGACACCCTTGTAGACATCATGCTCAACATGGCCTACTACAAGATGAACGACTTGCAGTTGCACCTTAATGATAACTATATCTTCCTTAAGGAACACTTGGCAGGTAAGAATTTAAGTCCAGAAGAACAACTCAAGTATGTACTTGAACATGCCAAGACTGGTTTCCGTTTGGAGACCGATATTGTCGGTACGAATGGTCAAAAATTGACATCAGATGAGCACTATACCAAGGAAGAAATGCAAAATCTGATTAAACTTGCCAAGGCTTTGCATATCAATCTAGTGCCAGAAATTGACACACCAGGTCACGCTCTATCATTTGTCAAAGTCCGTCCAGACCTCATGTATCAAGGTAGTTTGAGCGATTATGCAGGCAAGCACAATGTTGAGCGCGTAGCCATGCTAGACTTGGATAACAAGTACGAAGAAACTCTTAAATTTGTCAAATCAGTTTATGACAAACTTCTCGATGGTCCAGATGCACCACTTCATGGGGTATCCACTGTTCATATTGGAACGGATGAATACTATGGCAGCAGAGAAAGTTACCGTCGCTATGTCAATGATTTGACCCAATATATCAAGTCTAAAGGTTACACCCCTCGTATCTGGGGCTCACTCAGTGCAAAACGTGGAAACACTCCTGTTGACTGGAACGGAGTAGAGGTTGATATCTGGAGTATCGGATGGCAACGACCAAATGAAGCCATTGCTCAGGGAGCTAAGATTATCAACATCACAGATGTACCGACCTATAGTGTGCCAAGTGGAAGCAATAGTCAAGCAGCCTACGGGGACTATGCTAACTACGAACGTCAGTACAATAGCTGGACACCGAATGATTTTAGAACAGGTGGAGGTCCACTTCTACCAGCTTCTCATCCAAGTATCCTTGGTGGTGGTCACGCAGTTTGGAATGACAATATCGATCTTCATGAGACAGGCTTGACCTCTTATGATATCTTTAAACGCTTCTTCAAGAGCATGCAAACCACTGCGGAGCGCACTTGGGGATCTGACCGTGCAGCTGCGACCTTTGCAGAACGCACCCTACCAACGAGTCCTTATGCGCCACAGTCAAATCCTGATAGAGCGATTGATCAAAGTGATTTGTTTACCATCAATTCTGAAACCGTCAAGAACTATGCAAGCAAGAAGGTGAAGACAAGCGAGCAGGGATTGGCTTTTGAGAAAGATAGCAGCATCGAAGGCTTAGCAGGTGATGTTGGTCCAAGTCACGTCTTGAAGTTTGATGTGACTGTCACTGGAGACGGGGAACAAACCTTCTCAACAAGTGGGGACAACCGTATCTATCTAGCTGATAAAGATGGCTATCTTGCTTATCAATTTGAACAGTTCCATATCCAATTCAATAAAAAACTTGAAAAGAACAAACGTTATCAAATCTCCATCGTAACCAAACCACAGTCAACTGAAGTCTATGTGGATGGTGAAAAGATTGAGCGTATCGCAAATCCAGAATACCCTCGCTTTACCCACAATAGCTTGGTTCTACCACTTGAAAGCATCGGTGGCTTCAAAGGAATTCTGCATAGTGCAGAGTTGTCAGACAAACCATTTGTAAATCCTCGTTTGATTTCAAATGATAAGATTACAGCAACCGCAAGCAGTCAGCAACTTCCAGGAAACGTGACTGAAGGCGCTGTTGAAAAGGCCTTTGACAATGATCCAAATACCTTCTGGCATACTAAGTGGACTGGTGACACTGCGCCATACACCCTTACTATGACCTTGAAAGAAGCAGAAAAAATCAATGGCTTGATGTATCTCCCACGTCCAGGTGGTGGAAATGGTGTCGTGACGCGCTATGAAATCTACGCACAAAAAGATGGCCAAATGGTCAAGGTTTCAGAAGGAAGCTGGGACAACAACGCCCAAGAAAAAACAGTCAACTTTGCGGCGGTGCATACCAACAAGATTGAGTTGAAAGTATTGGAAGGCGTTGGTGGTTTTGCAAGTGCAGCTGAAGTTCATCTATTAAAACCTGTGAAAGAAGAGCAAGAAACGCCTGCACCAAGTCAACCAGAAAAACCAACTACACCAGAAAAACCAAAAGTAGAGCAAACAGGTGATGGAACAGTTGAATTGGCAGATCAATTCACTGCAAGCAAACCAGCTAGTGAAGACAGCATTGCAGCTGCTAGCAAGAGCAATGACTATCTTAAGAAAGAGTACAAGGTCTTCCCAACGCCACAAAAAGTGACCTATGGCGAAGGTGTTACAGCCCTTCGTAAGCAAGTCAATCTGGTTATGGGCGATCAACTCGATATCTATACTCGTAATCGCTTGAAGAGTGTCTTGCAGGACAATCAAGTATCTTACACAACTGGTAAATCCGCAGTTGCTGGCGCAACCAATATCTATCTTGGAGTGCATGGACAAGGTTCACAAGCAGAGCAAAACTTGTCCAATGTTTCAGCAGGTCTCTTTGACAAGATTGACGCCTATGTCTTGAGCATCAAGGATAACTCGATTTCCATCGTCGGAAAAGACACAGATGCGGTCTTCTATGGTTTAACAACCTTGAAACACATGCTCAAGGAAAGCCAAGTACCAGTCCTTCGCAATGTGACAGTAGAAGATTACGCAGAGCTCAAGAACCGTGGTTTCATCGAAGGTTACTATGGAAACCCATGGTCGAATGCAGATCGTGCAGAACTCATGCGTTTTGGTGGCGATTTGAAATTGAACCAATACTTCTTTGCACCAAAAGATGATCCATACCACAACAAGAAATGGCGTGAACTCTATCCGGAAGAAAAACTAGCTGAAATCCGTGAACTTGCTCGTGTCGGAAATCAAAGTAAAACACGCTATGTCTGGACCATCCATCCATTCATGAACAACCGCATCCGCTTTGGCAATGAAGCGCATTACCAAGAAGATTTGGCAACCATCAAGGCCAAATTTACCCAGTTGATGAAAGTGGGTGTCCGCGAATTTGGTATCCTAGCAGATGATGCTCCAAGTCCAGTCGGAGGCTACAATAGCTACAACCGCTTGATGCAAGATATGACCAAGTGGTTGACTGAAATGCAGGGAACTTATAGCGGTCTTCGTAAAGAAATGATCTTTGTTCCTGGACAGTATTGGGGTAATGGACGTGAGGATGAGTTGAAATCCCTCAATGAAAATCTCCCAAGTTCAACATCCATGACCTTGACGGGTGGTAAGATTTGGGGTGAAGTCTCTGAAAGCTTCCTTTCAACTCTCAAGAACAATCTATCCGCAGGTGGCAAGACCTATCGCCCAGTTTCACTTTGGATTAACTGGCCTGTAACAGATAACTCTAAACAACACTTGATTCTAGGTGGTGGTGAGAAATTCCTTCATCCAAATGTGGATCCAAGCTTGCTATCTGGTATCATGTTGAACCCAATGCAACAGTCTGAGCCATCTAAGATTGCCCTCTTTGCAGGAGCTCAATACTCATGGAAACAGTGGAAATCAGAAGAAGAAGCTAAGAAAATCAATGACATTGCCTTCAACTTTGTAGAAAATGGTCATTTTGAAGATAGCAAGGTATCAGCAGCCTTCCGCGAACTTGGTAAGCACATGATCAACCAAAACATGGATAATCGTGTCGTCAAACTAGAAGAATCTGTAGACTTGGCTCCAAAATTAACAGACTTCATGACCAAGCTTAAAGCAGGTCAGGATGTGACTACAGAACGTGCAGCCTTGCGTGCAGAATTTGCCAAGATTAAAGAAGCAGCCGAACTCTATAAAGCATCAGGCGATAAAAAAATGGTTGCCCAAATCCACTATTGGTTGGATAATGCAATCGATCAAATGAATGCTCTCGATGCCTTCCTTACAGGAACTGAAGCCATGGCTACAAACGATGCAGCCAAACTTTGGGATAGCTACTATAAAGGTTTGAAATTGTACGAACAGTCTCAAACTCACACCTTCCATTATGTAGACCATATGGAAAAAGCTGAATTGGGTGTTCAACATATTCGTCCATTTATCCTATCCCTGAAAGAAGTTCTAGCGTCTGAAGTTCAAAAAGTCTTGCACCCAGACCAAATCATCAGTACCTTTATTACCAATCGAACAGGTGTAGAGGGTGGTTTGGCAGAAGTAACGGATGGCGATTTGGCAACTCATGCGATTATTAAATCACCAAATAGCATCAAGACAGGTGATTATATTGGTATGAAGTTCAACAAACCGATAGCGATTCAAACATTGACCTTTGCTATGGGAACGCAGGCAAATCCACGTGATACCTTTAGTAAGGCAGAAGTGCAGTATCAAGATGAAAACGATAACTGGGTAACCTTGAAAGAGCCAAGCTATGTCGGAAATGAATCCCTGCTTAAGTTTGAGAATCTCAACATCAAGGCCAAGGCAGTTCGCATGATTGCGACAGCAGACCGCGAGAATACTTGGTTTGCAGTTCAGGAAATTGCAGTCAACCGTCCAGTTGAAAAAGCTCGTAGCCAACAAGCAACGACAGTTAGTCTAAGCTCAAACTTAGTTTACAAACTAAATACCTCAGCTCGTCAAATCACTGATGGCAAGGACAATACAGAAGCCATGATGGCAAACGCTGACGGTAGCAATACCACTCCAGTAGATGCTTGGGCACAACTTGACCTCGGTGAAGTCAAGTCAGTCACTAAAGTACGACTTCGCCAAGGAACAGGTGATAAACTTGCAGCAGGTGTGCTTGAGTATTCTACAGACGGTACTACTTGGCAGGAACTCGATCGCTTGTCAGGTGAGCAAACCAAGGAAGTGACCAGAGCGATCAATGCTCGTTACATCCGAGTCCGCAATACCAAGGCACTCGACCTCTGGTGGCGTATCCAGGACTTCTCTGTTGAGACACGCTCTGGAAACAGCGAGTTAACAGACACCAACGTCGACGCCTTGAAGGAAACACCAGTAGTGGATAGCTTGGGCAGTTACGAGCTTCAAATTCCAGCTGGAACCAAACTCCCTGCTCATAGCTATCTAGGTATGAAGCTTGACCGTATCCATCAAATCAAGAGCATCCAGCTCCAAGGTCAGGCTAACCCTGCTCTTACTCTAGAGTACTCTGCAAATGCGCAAGAATGGACGCCGGCTAGCCAGTTGACTGACAGATCTGTAGTGAGCCACTTGGTACGTTATGTTCGTTTGGTCAATAAAACAGATCAGGAACAAGCTGTGACAGCCACTTCTCTCCTTGTGACAACCAAAGAAGTACAACCAACCAAACTAGAATCTACAACTATGGGCATTCATCCAACATACGGAAGCAATGATGTTCGTAAACTGAACAATCTAGATCAACTGTTTGACGGTGTTTACAACAACTTCGTTGAATTTTCAGACTATGCCCATAAAGACGGCCACGTAACCTTGAAACTTGGTAGCGAACGTACCATCAAGAAGATCAGAGCCTACATCCAAGACGGAACTCAAAACTACCTTCGTGATGGTAAGATCCAAGTCAGCCAAGACGGTAAAACTTGGACAGATGTCGTGACAGTAGGAGATGGTGTGGCCAATAGCACACACGATGATTCATTGACAGATGGTTGGACACACGATTCTAAGATGCCAGGAAATCGCTATATCGAGGGTGAATTGACGACACCAGTTAAAGCTAATTATCTCCGTGTCCTCTATACAGCAGACTATGATGCCCGTTTTGTAGGCTTTACAGAATTGGTCATCAACGATGGTGAATTTGTCAAACCAATCAATGATCCAACAGTAGAAGGAAGTAGTGGAGAAAGCCAAGGCAACCTTTATAATAATCTTGTAGACGGCAAAGTCTTGACCAGCTACAAGTCTGAAAAAGACAAGGGCGAATTGGTGTATCACTTGTCTGAACCAACTAAAGCTAACCACCTTCGTCTCGTTTCCAGTCTTCCTGAAGGAGCTAAGGCACGTGTTCTTGCTAGAACACTCAAGGATGGTCAAGACAGTTGGACAGACCTCGGTGCCATTACATCTAGTCTCCAAACCTTCGCTATCCGAAATGGTGGCTCTCTTCTAGACGTCAAATTAGTCTGGGAAGGTGGCAAGGCTGAGTTTTATGAATTGGCAAGCTTCCATCAAGAATTAACAGAAGAACCTGTTCAGTCAAGCAAGGGCGAAGAGTCAGCACCCGTTCTTGAGGTTCCTGAATTCACAGGTGGTGTCAATGCAGTTGAAGCCCTAGTACATGAACTTCCAGAGTACACAGGCCCAGTAGCGACAGTAGGTGATCAAGCTGCTCCAACAGTAGAGAAACCTGAGTTCAAGGGTGGCGTCAATGCAGTGATGGCTCTAGTGCATGAATTGCCAGAGTACACAGGCCCAGTAGCAACAGTAGGTGACCAAGCAGCTCCAACAGTAGAGAAACCTGAGTTCAATGGCGGTGTCAATGCTGTTATGGCACTGGTACATGAGCTTCCAGAATACACAGGTCCATTATCGACAGTAGGCGACCAAGCAGCTCCAACAGTAGAAAAACCTGAGTTTAAACTTAGCACTCTAGTTTCTGATCAAGGTAAGACTCCAGATCATAAACAAGAAATTGCTAGACAAGAAACAGCAAAACAGAGCTTGCCAGCAACAGGTGAGAGTCAATCTGACACAGCCCTCTTCCTAGCAGGTGTTAGCCTAGCCCTATCTGCTCTCTTTGTAGCAAAAACAAAGAAAGACTAGTATTTAGTAAAACCTCTTAACAAGATTACGAAATCCGTTTCCTATCTTTCCCAATGAGGTTTATAGTACAGAAAAAGCCTGAGAAGATGTCTTCTCAGGCTTTTGTTAAGCACATAAATGCAATAGTGCTATGAAAAAATCACCCAGAAAAATCTGGGTGATAAATGTTATGGTTGTGCTGGTTGAGGATTCTGATTTTGGTTCTGGTTTTGTTGACCAGGCGTTGTATTTGGTTGCTGGTTATTGGTATTATTGTTTGCACTATTATTCGTGCTTGGAGTAGTTGAGCTTGACTGTGCAGTTGAACTTTCTGATGTCGAGCTCGAACTTTCAGGTGTTGGGGTTTGTTGCGGAGCAGGAGCAGTCCATGCAGAACGAGCACCGTTTTTAAAGACGAACTCACCACTTCGATAGAGGCCTTCTGGCATAGTCCAGTCGCCAGGGTTGTTATCCTCAGACAGATAAGTCATCATTGAACGGTAAACCTTAGCTGCAACATAGAAGCCATCGCCAACGATAGGAGTAAGGCGGTTTGAGTAACCTGTCCATACAGCCATTGAATATTTGCGAGTATAACCAACAAACATTTCATCTGGTGCTACATAACCAGTATTTTTGATGTAGTTTTCAATTTCATCATCTGTATAGTTTGATGTACCAGTCTTACCAGCTTGAGGTAGCCAAGGGAGATAAGCACCACGACCAGTTCCGTATGCTAAGACAGTCTTCATCATTTCCGTCATCATATAGGCGGTCGTCTCTTTCATGGCACGAGTACCAGGATCAGCGTATTCTTTTGAGCTACCATCGCTAAAGACGATTTTGTTGATATACATTGGTTTATGGTAGATACCACCGTTAGCAAAAGCAGCGTAAGCAGCAGCCATTTTCTCACTACTTGCTCCGTACTTTTTGTTTGACTCAGTCGTATTACTTGAAATCGCGTTGGCATAGTGCATATCTGGATAGTCAATACCGATTCCATTTAGGAAGGTCTTGGCTCTATCCAAACCGACTTTGTTCAAGGTTTCTACGGCTGTAACGTTCCGTGATTGTTGGAGCGCATATTGGATGGTAATATTTCCAAAATAACTTCTATCCCAGTTGTAAACAGGAGTATCTGTTCCAGGATAGTTGTAAGGAACATCATGTACAATCGAAGCAGTTGAGTCGTAGATGTCATACTCTAAGGCAGGAGCATAGTCTGTGATTGGCTTCATGGTAGAACCCCAGTCACGGTTGGTTTCAACAGCTTGGTTGATTCCGAAGGAAACATTGCTTGATTGGTGACGAGAACCTAACTGAGCAATAACTTTCCCGTTTGTCACATCCACAATCGTTGAAGCTACTTGCATTTCATCATCAGGATAGTTGACATACTCGTCGGTATTGTAGATATCCCAGAGATGTTGTTGAACTTTAGGATCAACGTTGGTGTAGACATCCATACCAGTCGTTAAGAGGTTGTAGCCTGTTTCTTGTTCGACTTGATCGATTACCTCTTTGAGATAGTTGTCCATGTATGGAGGATAACTATTAGCCGATTTTAGACTTTGAAGTCCATCTGTAATCGGAGTATTAATCGCTTTTTCATATTGCTCAGCTGAAATGTAACCTTGCCCCTTCATCTCAGAGAGGACGAGATTACGACGTTCTTGAGCAGCTTCTGGATGCGAGTATGGATCATACTGGTTTGGAGCCTGAGGCATACCAGCAAGGAGAGCCAATTGAGGAATACTTAGATCTTTGAGATCCTTGCCATAGTAACTTTGGGCAGCTGTCTGCATTCCATAGTTACCGTTTGACATGTAAACCTTGTTGATGTAGTAGGTCAAGATCTCTTGTTTAGTCGCTTTTTGTTCTAGCTGAACGGCTAACCAAGCTTCCTGGGCCTTACGAGAAAGAGTCTGATCAGAAGTTGACGTAGAGAAATAAGTTAACTTGATCAACTGCTGTGTCAAGGTTGAAGCTCCTTGCAGACCTCCACCACCACGAAGGTTTCGGAGGGTAGCACCTAGGATACGGATTGTGTCGATTCCTCGGTGATTAAAGAAGCGATGGTCCTCAATCGAAACAATAGCGTTGACCAAATCGGTCGGTATTTCGTTTGCTTGGGCATTGACCCGACGTTCCGAACCAAGATCAGCGATAAGCTCGTCATTGCTATCATAGATCTTACTTGACGTTGTAGCGACTAGTTTACTTTCAGAAAGTTCTGGAGCCTTGCTAACATAGTAGAGGAAGAGACCTCCACCAAGCATTACAGCTGCGATAAATACAGTTAAGAGACTGATACTGACATACTTAGCTATTCGCAGAAAAGTTTGTTTGTTCATCTTGTTTTACCACCTAGTAAATGTTCTTTGATAATGTCGAGGTAGGGAATTTGAGGAAAGGCACCCGGCTCAATCCTATATCCATTTTCTCGAATATATCCAAGTGGCATTGACTTCTGTCCCTTATCTTGATGATAGAAACGGATGAGGTCAATAGCCGGTAATAAGTAGGTTTCTTGCTGAGAAGAAAAGTGAAGGAGTACAAAGCAGATTCCTTGCTGGGCAAGGACTTGTTCCATATGCTGGATCTGATGGGGATGAAAATTCTTCATCGGTATCGCATGTTTTTGCCTGGTTTCCTTTGCTTCAAAGTCGATGTAGTATCCATCATAAACCCCTGAATAGTCAGTAGTTGAAGCTTGTCTAAAGTAGGCTTCAACGATCTTGGCTCGACTTCGTTGGGGATAGTCGACACGTACGATTTGGATGGGAGTCGGTTTCTTGTGAATAACAGCTAACCCATGCGACAAATAGTAGTCATTCGTAGCATTGATCATCTTTTCAAAAGACATTCCCCGATTTGCGAAATTTTTAGTTTGTGACAGGGGTGCTTGCCTCTTTTGAGATGAAATTTTATGTGGATAGTTGACCATAATTCTCCTTATTGGTACAATAACATCACTCTATTATATCATAAATTTACAAAGAAAGGGTTAAAAATGACATCAGCCTTGATTTTAGGCTATTCAGCCTTGGACCTTGGTCTCTTTAATGACAAGGATATTCGCGTTGATATTATCAAAACAGCCATTCGAAGAGACCTGGAACGTCTAGCAGAGAATGGGGTGAACTGGCTTGTCTTTACAGGGACTTTGGGCTTTGAGTACTGGGCGCTTCAGGTAGCAAAAGACATGAAAGCAGACTATGGATTTCAGCTGGCGACCATTTTTGATTTTGAAACCCATGGCAGTAATTGGAATGAAGCAAATCAAGCGAAACTGAGTGAGTTCAAGCAGGTTGATTTTGTCAAATACGCCTATCCACAATATGAGCACAAGGGACAACTACGCGATTATCAGAAATTTCTGCTGGAAAATACAGATACTTGTTACCTTTTTTACGACGAAGAAAACGAAACCAAGTTACGATATTTTTACCAAATGATGAAAAATCAAGCGGACTATGTTACAAGAAGATTAACATTTGAGGACTTGAATGAAATAGTAGAAAATTTTTCTGAAAAGTAAGCCTTTGACCTTGATTTTTACTTGTCTTTTTTTATATAATAATACTAGTAACCCAGAATGGAGAGAGACATGGCAAGTATTATATTTTCAGCGAAAGATATTTTTGAACAAGAATTTGGACGTGAAGTACGTGGATACAGCAAAGCAGAGGTAGATGAATTCCTAGACGATGTGATTAAGGATTATGAAACCTACGCAGCTTTGGTCAAATCCCTTCGTCAAGAGATTGCTGATTTGAAGGAAGAATTATCTCATAAACCACAGGTAGCTCCAACTCAACCAGACTCTATTGAAGTAACGGCTTCTACTTCAATGACAAACTTTGATATTTTGAAACGCTTAAATCGTCTCGAAAAAGAAGTATTTGGTAAGCAAATCTTAGACAACCAAGATTTATAATTGACTAAGGAATGAGTGCAATTTTTGGATAATCGCGTGAAGAGATTCTCTTTTCATGAGGAAAGTCCATGCTAGCACAGGCTGTGATGCCTGTAGTGTTTGTGCTAGGCGAATCCATAAGCCTAGGGACGAGAAATCGTTACGGCAGTCGAAATGGCTAAGTCTTCGGATAGGTCAGAATAGGCTTGAAAGTGCCACAGTGACGGAGTCTTTCTGGAAACAGAGAGAGTGGAACGCGGTAAACCCCTCAAGCTAGCAACCCAAATTTTGGTCGGGGCATGGAGTGCACGGAAACGAACGTAGTACTCTGACTGCTATCAGATTTATGCTGTTAGCGGTAGACAGATGATTATCGAAGGAAGTGGTCCTAGTCACTTCTGGAACAAAACATGGCTTATAGAAAATTGCATATAGGTTGGGGCTGAGAAATCTTTCTCAACCTCATTTTTTAAAGTGAACAAGAGAAAGGTCTTGCAAGACTAGAAATGAAAGAACAATTTAATTTAATCGCAACTGCTGCGGCGGGTCTCGAGGCTGTCGTTGGACGTGAGGTGCGAGACCTTGGTTATGATTGCCAGGTTGAAAATGGGCGTGTCCGCTTTCAAGGAGATGTGAAGGCAATCATCGAGACCAATCTTTGGCTTCGTGCAGCGGATCGCATCAAGATTGTAGTCGGAAGTTTTCCTGCTAAGACTTTTGAAGAGCTTTTTCAAGGTGTTTTTGCTCTAGATTGGGAAAACTATCTCCCGCTAGGAGCACGTTTCCCGATATCAAAGGCAAAATGTGTTAAGTCTAAACTCCACAACGAGCCCAGTGTTCAGGCTATTTCTAAGAAGGCTGTTGTGAAGAAATTACAAAAACACTATGCCCGTCCAGAAGGAGTTCCCTTGATGGAGACTGGTCCCGAGTTTAAGATTGAGGTATCTATCCTGAAAGATGTGGCAACGGTCATGATTGACACGACAGGGTCTAGCCTTTTTAAACGTGGTTATCGTACGGAAAAGGGTGGAGCTCCTATCAAGGAAAATATGGCAGCGGCCATTTTACAACTCTCTAACTGGTATCCAGACAAGCCCTTAATTGATCCGACCTGTGGCTCAGGAACGTTCTGTATCGAGGCGGCTATGATTGCCAGAAAAATGGCACCAGGCCTTCGCCGTTCCTTTGCTTTTGAGGAATGGAACTGGGTCAGCGATCGGTTAATACAGGAAGTTCGCACAGAGGCGGCTAAGAAAATTGATCGTGAACTCGAGCTGGATATTATGGGCTGTGATATAGATGCTCGCATGGTGGAAATTGCCAAGGCAAATGCTCAAGCAGCAGGTGTCGCAGGTGATATCACCTTTAAGCAAATGCGGGTACAGGACTTGCGCACAGACAAGATTAATGGCGTTGTCATTTCCAATCCACCATATGGGGAACGATTGTCTGATGATGCAGGAGTTACCAAACTCTATGCTGAGATGGGACAAGTCTTTGCACCACTGAAAACGTGGAGTAAGTTTATCCTGACGAGTGACGAAGCTTTTGAAAGCAAGTACGGAAGTTCAGCTGATAAAAAACGAAAACTCTATAACGGGACCTTAAAAGTGGATTTGTATCAATACTTTGGTCAGCGTGTGAAACGTCAGGAGTTAAAATAGAAAGGTGAACTCATGAGTAAGAAAAGACGTGATCGTCATAAAAAAGGACATCAAGAACCCAAATTTGACTTTGATGAAGCAAAAGATTTGACTGTTGGTCAAGTGATTCGTAAGAATGAAGAGGTGGAGGCTGGAGTATTGCCTGAGGACAGTATCTTAGACAAATACATCAAACAGCACCGTGAAGAAATCGAAGCCGACAAGTTTGAAACTCGTCAGTTTAAAAAAGAAGAGCTAGCTTCTACTCAAAATTTAGAAGATATGATTCAAGAAGTGCGAGAATCTAGTGAGACTTCTGATCAGGTAGACGATTCAGACCTGGTTGCTGAGGAATCTATTGAAGAGATAGAAAATGATGAGACTACTCAGTTTGTTCCCCCACTTCAAGATGAAGAAAGTGCTGAAATAGAGCCTCTCGTTTTAACAGAAACAGAGCCCAAGGAAATAAATGAGGAACGAGATGAGGAGACCTATACACCTCTATCACGTTCGGCTCAAACAGAACCTGAAACAGGCTCTAAGAAGAAAGGTGTCATCATCATTGCTTCTGTAGTAGCTGCAATCCTTGTGCTTGCTGGAACATATTATGTCTACCGTCAAGTGTCTCGTTCAAACCAAGAAATCCAGTCTTCTCAAGCAGCTTCTTCGGATGATCAAGGAACACAAACGGCTTTGAAAGACTTCAATGATCTCTATGATACTTTCTATACGGATGCTAATAAGACAGCTCTGAAAAATAGCCAGTTTGATAAATTGAGCCAACTGAAAACCTTACTAGATAAGTTAGAAGGTAGCCGTGATTATACACTAGCTAAGTCAAGATATGATAGCCTAGCAACTCAAATCAAGGCCATTCAAGATGTTAATGCCCTCTTTGAAAGCCCAGCAATCACTGACGGTGTCTTGGATACCAATGCGAAAGCCAAAGCAGACGCTAAATTTACAGAAATTAAGACAGGCAACACAGAACTAGACAAACTCTTGGATAAGGCCATTAGTCTTGGCAAGAGCCAACAAACCAGTGCTTCCAGCTCAAGTTCAAGCTCTAGCACGAGTCAAGCAAGCTCAAGTTCAGCTACAGAAAGTAATGCAAGCAGTACGACACCTTCAACAAGCACCGCGGCACCAGCTAGAGACACAAATGGTGGTTTGTCTGGCGATGGGGTTAATCTTCAAAGAAGTGCTAGTCGTGTACCTTACAACCAATCAGCTGTAGATGATAGCAACAATTCTGCTTGGACCTTTGCGGATGGTGTATTGGAACAAGTTCTAGCAACATCACGTGCTCGTGGCTATATCACTGGAAATCAATATATCCTAGAACGTGTCAATATCGTAAACGGAAATGGTTATTACAACCTCTATAAACCAGATGGAACCTATCTCTTCACCCTCAACTGTAAGACAGGTTACTTTGTAGGGAATGGTTCTGGTCATGCAGATGACTTGGACTACTAGGACTCCGTTACAAAATTCTTTCCTTTCATAGGTAAAAATGATAAAATAAAACATATTAAACAAGAGGAGTGTCACATGACAAAAGCTAACTTTGGTGTCGTTGGTATGGCCGTAATGGGTCGTAACCTTGCCCTAAATATCGAATCTCGTGGCTATACAGTTGCCATTTACAACCGTAGTAAAGAAAAAACAGAAGACGTAATTGCTTGCCATCCTGAAAAGAACTTTGTGCCAAGCTATGACGTTGAAAGCTTTGTAAACTCAATCGAAAAACCTCGTCGTATCATGCTGATGGTTCAAGCTGGACCTGGTACAGACGCAACTATCCAAGCTCTTCTTCCCCACCTTGACAAGGGTGATATCTTGATCGATGGAGGAAATACTTTCTACAAAGATACTATCCGTCGTAATGAAGAACTAGCAAACTCAGGTATCAACTTTATCGGTACAGGAGTTTCTGGTGGTGAAAAAGGTGCCCTTGAAGGGCCTTCTATCATGCCTGGTGGACAAAAAGAAGCCTACGAATTGGTTGCGGATGTTCTCGAAGAAATCTCAGCTAAAGCACCAGAAGATGGCAAACCATGTGTGACTTACATCGGTCCTGATGGAGCTGGTCACTATGTAAAAATGGTCCACAACGGTATCGAGTATGGTGACATGCAATTGATCGCAGAAAGCTATGACTTGATGCAACACTTGCTTGGCCTTTCTGCAGAAGACATGGCTGAAATCTTTACTGAGTGGAACAAGGGAGAGTTGGACAGCTACTTGATCGAAATCACAGCTGATATCTTGAGCCGTAAAGATGATGAAGGTCAAGATGGACCAATCGTAGACTACATCCTGGATGCTGCAGGAAACAAAGGAACTGGTAAATGGACTAGCCAATCAGCTCTTGACCTTGGTGTGCCATTGTCACTGATTACTGAGTCAGTATTTGCCCGCTACATCTCCACATACAAAGAAGAGCGTGTACATGCTAGCAAGGTCCTTCCAAAACCAGCTGATTTCAAATTTGAAGGTGACAAGGCTGAGTTGATCGAAAAGATCCGTCAAGCCCTTTACTTCTCAAAAATCATTTCATACGCACAAGGTTTTGCTCAATTGCGTGTAGCTTCTAAAGAAAACAACTGGAACTTGCCATTTGCGGACATCGCCTCTATCTGGCGTGATGGCTGTATCATCCGTTCTCGTTTCTTGCAAAAGATCACAGATGCCTACAACCGCGATGCTGATCTTGCTAACCTTCTCTTGGATGAGTACTTCTTGGATGTTACTGCCAAGTACCAACAAGCAGTGCGCGATATCGTAGCTCTTGCTGTTCAAGCTGGTGTACCAGTGCCAACTTTCTCAGCAGCTATTACTTACTTTGATAGCTACCGTTCAGCAGACCTTCCAGCTAACTTGATCCAAGCGCAACGTGACTACTTTGGTGCCCACACTTACCAACGTAAAGACAAAGAAGGAACATTCCACTACTCTTGGTATGACGAAAAATAAGTAGGTCTGCCATGGGGAAACGGATTTTATTACTTGAGAAAGAACGAAATCTCGCTCATTTTCTCAGTCTGGAACTCCAAAAAGAGCAATACCGTGTTGATCTGGTCGAGGAGGGGCAAAAAGCCCTCTCCATGGCTCTCCAGACAGATTATGACTTGATTTTACTGAATGCTCGTCTGGGGAATATGACGGCCCAGGATTTTGCAGAGAGGCTGAGTCGGACAAAACCTGCCTCAGTGATTATGGTCTTGGACCATCGCGAAGAATTGCAAGACCAGATTGAGACAATCCAGCGCTTCGCCGTTTCTTACATCTATAAGCCAGTGATTATTGATCAGCTGGTGGCTCGTATTTCAGCGATTTTCCGAGGTCGGGACTTTATCGACCAACACTGTAGTCAGATGAAGGTCCCAACATCTTACCGCAATTTGCGTATGGATGTAGAACATCATACCGTTTATCGTGGCGAGGAGATGATTGCTCTGACGCGCCGTGAGTATGACCTTTTGGCCACTCTCATGGGAAGCAAGAAGGTCTTGACTCGTGAGCAGTTGTTGGAAAGTGTTTGGAAGTACGAAAGTGCGACAGAAACTAATATCGTGGATGTTTATATCCGTTATCTACGTAGCAAGCTTGATGTAAAAGGTCAAAAAAGCTACATTAAAACCGTGCGTGGTGTTGGGTACACCATGCAAGAATAGAAAAGCAGTTGCAGTTGTGTAACTGCTTTTTTTGAGAAGTTTCTATATATTGACATACAATAAAGTCTTTGCTACAATCAGTTATGGAGGAAAGATCTAATGAAGAAATTTAAAATAATGATGCAAGTCGCACTAGCAACATTTTTCTTTGGTTTGCTAGCTACTAATACTGTATTTGCGGATACAACAGGTGGCCAATTTGTTGATAAGGATAATAGAAAATATTATGTAAAAGATGATCATAAAGCAATCTATTGGCATAAAATAGACGGTAAAACTTACTATTTTGGTGATAAAGGAGAAATGGTAGTTGGATGGCAATACTTAGAAATTCCTGGAACAGGTTATCGTGATAATTTATTAGATAACCAACCAGTTAATGAAATCGGACTCCAACAAAAATGGTATTATTTTAGCTCAGATGGTGCTTTGCTAGAACAAACAGATAAACAAGTACTAGAGGCAAAAACGTCTGAAAATACAGGAAAAGTATATGGTGAACAATATCCTCCATCTCCTGAAAAGAGAACTTATTATTTTGATAATAATTATGCTGTAAAGACAGGTTGGATTTATGAAGACGGCAATTGGTATTATTTAAATAAGCTAGGAATTTCTGGCGATGATTCTTACAATCCACTACCAATTGGTGAAGTTGCTAAGGGTTGGACTCAAGATTTCCATGTTACTTTTGGCATTGATAGAAGCAAACCTGCTCCATGGTACTACTTAGATCCAACAACTGGCATCATGCAAACAGGTTGGCAACATCTTGGTAATAAATGGTACTATCTCCGTTCATCAGGAGCCATGGCGACTGGCTGGTATCAGGTAGACTCATCTTGGTATTATCTAGATGCTGAAAATGGTGATATGAAAACGGGCTGGCAATACCTTGGGAACAAGTGGTACTATCTCCGTTCATCAGGAGCCATGGCGACTGGCTGGTATCAGGTAGGTTCGACTTGGTACTACTTACATGCAAGTAATGGAGATATGAAGACAGGCTGGTTCCAGGTCAATGGCAAATGGTACTACGCATACAGCTCAGGTGCTTTAGCAGTGAATACGACCGTAGAAGGCTATTCGGTCAACTATAATGGCGAATGGGTTCAATAATGAAAGAGGCGATTGTGAAGGAAACAATCGCTTTTTTTGTGAAAATATAATAAAATAGATAGGAGAAAATACTACTGTATGAAAAGTGAGACGGTCTTTACGTCTGGTTAAAGGAAAACATGACAAAAAAAGTTGGTGTCGGTCAGGCACATAGTAAGATTATTTTAATAGGAGAGCACGCTGTCGTTTACGGTTATCCTGCCATTTCCCTGCCTCTTTTGGAGGTGGAGGTGACTTGTAAGGTGGTTCCTGCTGAAAGTCCATGGCGTCTTTATGAGGAGGATACCTTGTCTATGGCGGTGTATGCCTCGCTTGAGCATCTAAATATCAA
Source organism: Streptococcus sp. HMSC072D05 (assembly GCF_001815805.1). GTDB lineage: Bacteria > Bacillota > Bacilli > Lactobacillales > Streptococcaceae > Streptococcus. The sequence goes on along the minus strand of NZ_KV822018.1, from coordinate 140,644 downwards.
GGATGCTTGCATTCGCTGTGTGATTGACTCGGCTATTCCTGAAAAACGAGGGATGGGTTCGTCTGCGGCTATCAGCATAGCGGCCATTCGTGCGGTTTTTGACTACTATCAAGACGACCTGCCTCATCATGTATTGGAAATCTTGGTCAATCGAGCTGAGATGATTGCCCATATGAATCCGAGTGGTTTGGATGCCAAGACTTGTCTCAGTGACCAACCTATTCGCTTTATCAAGAATGTTGGTTTTACAGAGCTTAAGATGGACCTATCTGCTTATTTGGTCATTGCGGATACGGGCGTGTATGGTCACACTCGTGAAGCCATCCAAGTGGTTCAAAGTAAGGGGAAGGATGCCCTACCGTTTTTGCATGCCTTGGGAGTATTGACCCAGCAAGCAGAAGATGCGATTAGACAAAAAGATGCTGAAAAACTGGGACAAATATTCAGTCAGGCACATTTACATCTAAAAGAAATTGGTGTCAGTAGCCCTGAGGCAGATTCCCTCGTTGAAATGGCTCTGAGCTACGGAGCTCTGGGTGCCAAGATGAGCGGTGGTGGGCTAGGAGGCTGTATCATAGCCTTGGCAGCCAATCTGGATCAAGCACAAGAACTAGCAAAACGATTAGAAGAGAAAGGAGCTGTTCAGACATGGATCGAAAGCCTGTAACAGTACGTTCCTACGCAAATATTGCCATTATCAAATACTGGGGAAAGAAAAAAGAAAAAGAGATGGTTCCCGCTACTAGCAGTATCTCTCTGACTTTGGAAAATATGTATACAGAGACAACCTTGTCGCCTCTACCAGCCCATGCGAAGGCTGATGCCTTTTATATCAATGGTCAGCTCCAAAATGAGGCGGAGCATGCCAAGATGAGCAAAATCATCGACCGCTATCGTCCAGCAGGTGAGGGATTTGTCCGTATCGATACCCAAAACAACATGCCAACGGCAGCGGGTTTGTCCTCCAGTTCCAGCGGTTTGTCCGCCTTGGTCAAGGCTTGCAATGCTTATTTCCAGCTTGGTTTGAATCGGAGTCAGTTGGCGCAGGAAGCTAAGTTTGCCTCAGGTTCTTCCTCTCGTAGTTTTTATGGGCCACTCGGTGCCTGGGATAAGGATAGTGGGGAGATTTACCCTGTTGAGACAGACTTGAAACTAGCTATGATTATGTTGGTGCTAGAAGACAAGAAAAAACCAATCTCTAGCCGTGATGGGATGAAACTTTGTGTGGAAACTTCGACGACTTTTGATGACTGGGTGCGTCAGTCTGAGAAAGATTATCAGGAGATGCTGGTTTATCTCAAAGAGAATGATTTTGCTAAGGTTGGGGAATTAACGGAGAAAAATGCCCTAGCCATGCACGCTACGACCAAGACTGCTAGTCCAGCCTTTTCTTATCTAACGGATGCTTCCTATGAAGCCATGGACTTTGTCCGCCAGCTTCGTAAGCAAGGGGAAGCCTGCTACTTTACCATGGATGCTGGTCCCAATGTCAAGGTTCTCTGTCAGGAGAAAGACTTGGAGCATTTATCAGAAATCTTCGGTCAACGTTACCGCCTGATTGTGTCAAAAACAAAGGATTTGAGCCAAGATGATTGCTGTTAAAACTTGTGGAAAACTCTATTGGGCAGGGGAATACGCTATTCTAGAGCCAGGACAGTTAGCCTTGATAAAGGCGATACCTATCTATATGAGGGGAGAGATTGCCTTTTCTGATAGCTACCGTATCTATTCAGATCTGTTTGATTATGCAGTGGACTTGACGCCAAATCCTGCCTACAGCTTGATTCAAGAAACGATTGCTCTAGTGGAAGATTTCCTCGTTTATCGTGGGCAAGCCTTGAGACCTTTTTCCTTGGCAATCCGTGGCAAAATGGAACGGGAAGGCAAAAAGTTTGGTCTAGGCTCTAGTGGTAGCGTCGTTGTCTTGGTGATCAAGGCCCTGCTGGCTCTATATGATATTACGGTTGATCCGGAACTCTTGTTCAAGCTGGCTAGCGCGGTCTTACTCAAGCGAGGAGACAATGGTTCTATGGGAGACCTTGCCTGTATCGTTGCAGAGGATTTGGTTCTCTACCAGTCATTTGATCGCAAAAAGGTGGCTGCTTGGTTGCAAGAAGAAAGCTTGGCGACGGTTTTGGAGCGTGACTGGGGCTTTTCTATCTCACAAGTGCAACCGGGCCTAGAATGTGATTTCCTAGTGGGATGGACCAAGCAAGTGGCCGTATCGAGTCAAATGGTCAAGCAAATCAAACAAAACATAGACCAGAACTTTTTAACTTCCTCAAAAGCAACAGTGGTTACTTTGGTAGAAGCCTTGGAGCAGGGGCATGCAGAAAAAATTATCGAGCAGGTGGAAACAGCCAGTCAGCTTTTAGAAGGTTTGAGCCCAGATATTTACACACCTTCGCTCAGACAGCTAAAACAAGCCAGCCAAGATTTGTTGGCTGTTGCCAAGAGTAGTGGAGCTGGTGGTGGTGACTGTGGCATTGCCTTGAGTTTTGATGCGCAATCGACTGAAACCTTAAAAAACCGTTGGGCCAATCTGGGGATTGAGCTCTTATACCAAGAAAGGATTGGACATGACGACAAATCGTAAGGACGAGCATATCCGCTATGCCCTTGAGCAGAAAAGTTCCTATAATAGCTTTGATGAGGTGGAGTTGATTCATTCTTCCCTGCCTCTTTATGACCTAGATGAGATTGATTTGTCTACAGAGTTTGCAGGTCGAAAGTGGGACTTTCCTTTTTATATCAATGCCATGACAGGTGGGAGCAAAAAAGGTAAAGAAATCAATCAAAAACTGGCTCAGGTGGCAGAAGCCTGTGGGATTTTGTTTGTAACGGGCTCTTATAGTGCAGCCCTAAAAGATCCAACAGATGACTCTTTTTCTGTCAAATCTAGCCATCCAAATCTCCTCCTTGGTACTAATATTGGATTGGACAAGCCTGTTGAGTTAGGCCTTCAGACTGTAGAAGCGATGAATCCTCTTCTTTTGCAAGTGCATGTTAATGTCATGCAGGAATTACTCATGCCCGAGGGAGAAAGAAAGTTTCGAAACTGGCAATCGCATCTGGTAGACTATAGCAAGCAAATCCCTGTTCCTATTATTCTCAAGGAAGTGGGCTTTGGGATGGATGCCAAGACCATCGAGAGAGCCTATGAACTGGGTATTCGAACGGTTGACCTGTCGGGTCGTGGTGGTACTAGCTTTGCCTATATCGAAAACCGTCGCAGTGGTCAGCGTGACTACCTCAATCAATGGGGGCAGTCTACTATGCAAGCCCTTCTCAATGCCCAAACCTGGAAAGACAAGGTCGAACTCTTGGTCAGCGGAGGGGTTCGAAATCCGCTGGATATGATTAAGTGTTTGGTCTTTGGGGCAAAGGCTGTAGGACTGTCACGTACCGTTCTAGAGTTGATTGAAACCTACTCCGTCGAAGAGGTGATTGGTATTGTCCAAAGTTGGAAAGAAGACCTGCGTTTGATTATGTGTGCCCTTAATTGTGCCACCATAGCGGATCTGCAAAACCTAGATTATATTCTTTACGGTAAACTAAAAGAAGCAATAGATCAGATGTAGAGAGGTCGGGACAAGAATCCCGCCCTTTTTTGTAGCCTTTTGTCAACTGTAGCGGGCTGAAAGAACCTAGCTTGTAGGAGCGATTTCTGTCCAATCGCCTTTTTCCATCCTCAGACCGAGGTGACTTTTTTGAATTGTGATAAAATAGAAGGGAGAGGATGCATCTATGAAAAAATTTCAAATCTTTTTATTTATTGAAGCCTGTCTGTTGACGGGAGCTCTGATTTTGATGGTATCAGAGCATTTTTCGCGTTTTCTGCTGATTCTATTCCTCTTTTTGCTCTTGCTCCGCTATTATACAGGGAAAGAGGGGAACAACGTTTTCCTCCTTGTGGCGACCATTCTTTTCTTTTTCATCGTCATGCTCAATCCCTTTGTGATTTTAGCTATCTTTGTAGCGGTCATATACAGTCTCTTTCTTCTCTATCCGATGATGAATCAAGAAAGAGAGGAGACCGACTTGGTCTTTGAAGAGGTGGTAACGGTTAAAAATGAACGCAATCCTTGGTTTGGCAATCTCCATCATTTCTCTAGCCACCAGATCTGCCAATTTGACGATATCAATCTCTTTCGCCTCATGGGTAAGGATACCATTCATTTGGAAAGAGTTATCCTAACCAATCATGACAATGTCATTATCCTTAGAAAGATGATCGGAACGACTAGGATTATCGTACCTGTAGATGTGGAAATCAGCCTCAGTGTTAACTGTCTTTATGGAGATCTAACCTTCCTTCATCAACCTAAGAGATCCCTCCGCAATGAACACTATCATCAGGAGACCAGAGACTATCTCAAGAGTAACAAGAGCGTCAAGATTTTCCTAACTACTATGGTTGGTGATGTGGAGGTGGTCAGAGGATGAAAAAGCAATCCTATCTGATAATCGGCCTGACTTCTCTCCTTTTTATCCTCTTTTTAGCCAATAGTCTGCTTGATATTTTAAATCTTGATTGGTCCTATTTGCTACAAGATATCGAAAAAATGGAAAAGTTAGTCTTTCTGGTACTTGTATTTAGCCTCTCCATGACCTTCTTTTTTGTCCTTTTTTGGCGCGTGATGGAAGAAATTTCTCGCAGAAAAATGCAGGTTAATCTCAAGCGACTCCTAGCAGGAAAAGAGGTGGTTGCCTTTGCAGATCCAGACTTGGATGCCAGTTTTAAGTCCTTGTCTGGCAAGCTTAACCTCTTGACAGAGGCTGTTCAAAAGGCTGAAAATCAAAGCCTGGTCAAGGAAGAAGCAATCATCGAGAAAGAAAGGAAGCGGATAGCACGTGACCTGCACGATACGGTTAGTCAGGAGTTGTTTGCGGCTCATATGATTTTATCAGGTGTCAGTCAACAGGCTTTGAAGCTGGATAGAGAAAAGATGCAGACCCAGTTGCAAAGTGTCGCAGCCATCCTTGAAACAGCCCAGAAAGATTTGCGGGTCTTGCTCTTGCATTTGCGCCCTGTAGAGTTGGAAGAGAAGAGTTTGATTGAGGGGATTCAAATCCTCTTAAAAGAACTAGAGGACAAGAGTGATCTCAAGGTTAGTCTCAAGCAAAACGTGTCTAAATTGCCTAAGAAAATCGAAGAGCATATCTTCCGCATTTTGCAGGAGTTGATCAGCAATACCCTTCGCCATGCCCAGGCATCTTGCCTAGATGTCTATCTCTATCAGAAAGATGTTGAAGTGCAGCTGAAGGTGGTGGACAATGGGATTGGTTTCCAGTTAGGGAGTTTAGATGACTTGAGTTATGGACTGCGAAATATCAAGGAGCGAGTCGAAGATATGGCAGGAACGGTTCAACTCTTGACAGCTCCCAAACAAGGACTGGCGGTTGATATCCGTATTCCCCTGTTAGATAAGGAATTATAAGGAGTAGAGATGAAAATTTTACTTGTAGATGACCATGAAATGGTTCGATTGGGCTTGAAAAGCTATTTTGATCTCCAAGACGATGTGGAAGTTGTGGGCGAGGCTGCCAATGGGGCTCAAGGTATTGAGTTGGCCTTGAAACTGCGTCCAGATGTCATTGTCATGGATATCGTCATGCCTGAGATGAATGGGATTGACGCGACCTTAGCCATCCTCAAAGAATGGCCTGAAGCCAAGATTTTGATTGTAACTTCTTACTTGGACAATGAAAAAATTATGCCGGTCTTGAATGCGGGTGCCAAAGGTTATATGCTCAAGACTTCTAGTGCAGACGAACTGCTTCATGCCGTCCGCAAGGTAGCTGCTGGAGAGCTGGCTATTGAACAAGAGGTCAGCAAGAAGGTTGAATACCACCGTAATCATATGGAGCTTCATGAGGAGCTGACTGCGCGTGAGCGAGACGTGCTCCAACTCATCGCTAAGGGCTACGAAAATCAACGCATTGCAGATGAACTCTTCATCTCTCTCAAGACGGTCAAGACCCACGTGTCCAACATCCTAGCCAAGCTTGAGGTCAGTGATCGCACCCAGGCTGCGGTCTATGCCTTTCAGCACCACTTGGTTGGGCAGGAGAACTTTTAGATGAGTCTTGTAGATTTACTTGAGGAGCTAGAAGCAGCAAAAGATCCGAAAAAGGCAGGCCCCATGGAAGCCTATATGCGTCATCAATTTCCCTTTTTAGGTATTGAAGGTCCTGAAAGAAATGCGCTTTATAGAAAATACTTTCCAAGCGCGAAAAAAACAAAGATGATCGATTGGGATTTTGTAGATATCTGCTGGGAAAAGGAGCCTAGAGAATACCAGTATGTGGCTGCCAACTATTTGAAAGCCATGCAGTCTTATCTAACGAAGGACGATTTGCCTAAACTTGAGCGTCTGGTCGTGACCAAGTCCTGGTGGGACACGGTAGATATCTTAGATCGAGTAGTAGGAAGTTTGGTAGCCGACTATCCGGAACTTGAAGAAGTGATTTTAAAATGGAGCCTATCAGATAATATCTGGCTAAGGCGAGTTGCTATTGACCACCAGTTGTTAAGGAAAGAGAAAACAAATGTCCAACTGATGGAAAAGATCCTGGTCAACAATCTGGACCAGACAGAATTTTTTATCAACAAAGCCATCGGCTGGACTCTAAGAGACTACTCTAAAACCAATCCCGAATGGGTAGCACGTTTTATTGAGAAAAATAAGAAACGAATGGCTGAACTTAGTATCAAGGAAGCGAGCAAGTACCTCTAGCACTATTGAAAAGCGCATTCATTACTTGAAAAAAGTCGCTATTATATGGTATAATGGACTGTATTAAAAATTTTAAGGAGAAATGACAGAATGTCTGTATCATTTGAAAACAAAGAAACAAACCGTGGTGTCTTGACTTTCACTATCTCTCAAGACCAAATCAAACCAGAATTGGACCGTGTATTTAACTCAGTAAAGAAAACTCTTAACGTTCCTGGTTTCCGTAAAGGTCACCTTCCACGCCCTATCTTCGACCAAAAATTTGGTGAAGAAGCTCTTTATCAAGATGCAATGAACGCACTTTTGCCAAACGCTTATGAAGCTGCAGTAAAAGAAGCTGGTCTTGAAGTGGTTGCTCAACCAAAAATTGACGTGACTTCAATGGAAAAAGGTCAAGACTGGGTTATCACAGCTGAAGTCGTGACAAAACCTGAAGTAAAATTGGGCGACTACAAAAACCTTGAAGTATCAGTAGATGTAGAAAAAGAAGTAACTGACGCTGACGTTGAAGAACGTATCGAACGCGAACGCAACAACTTGGCTGAATTGGTTATCAAAGAAGGCGCTGCTGAAAATGGCGACACTGTTGTGATTGACTTCGTTGGTTCTATCGATGGTGTTGAATTTGACGGTGGAAAAGGTGAAAACTTCTCACTTGGACTTGGATCAGGTCAATTCATCCCTGGTTTCGAAGACCAATTGGTAGGTCACTCAGCTGGCGAAACTGTTGATGTTATCGTAACATTCCCAGAAGACTACCAAGCAGAAGACCTTGCAGGTAAAGAAGCTAAATTCGTAACAACTATCCACGAAGTAAAAGCTAAAGAAGTTCCAGCTCTTGATGATGAACTTGCAAAAGATATCGACGAAGAAGTGGAAACTCTTGACGAATTGAAAGAAAAATACCGCAAAGAATTGACTGCTGCGAAAGAAGAAGCTTACAAAGATGCCGTTGAAGGTGCAGCAATCGATAAAGCTGTAGAAAACGCTGAAATCGTAGAACTTCCAGAAGAAATGATCCATGAAGAAGTTCACCGTTCAGTAAATGAATTCCTTGGAAACTTGCAACGCCAAGGTATCAACCCTGACATGTACTTCCAAATCACAGGAACTACTCAAGAAGACCTTCACAAACAATACGAAGCAGAAGCTGAGTCACGTACGAAGACTAACCTTGTTATCGAAGCAGTTGCCAAGGCTGAAGGATTTGACGCTTCAGAAGAAGAAATCCAAAAAGAAATCGAGCAATTGGCAGCAGACTACAACATGGAAGTTGCACAAGTACAAAACTTGCTTTCAGCTGACATGTTGAAACACGATATCACTATCAAAAAAGCTGTTGAATTGATCACAAGCACTGCAACAGTTAAATAATCTTAAAAGAGAAAAAGCCCACCTGACTAGGTGGGTTTTCTGTTGCACTATTATCCAAAAATCTCTTTGAGGTCTGCATCTGTAATCCCGATCATGGCTGGGATGCTAGACCAGTTTTCCTCGGTGAGGATGTAGAATTGTTCAGAGTCACTTGGTGTGGCAGTTTCAGAGAAGGCTTGTTTGCTTTCTTCAATATTAGTTTCAATTAAATCACTGAAACGCTCAATCAGATAGGTCTTGCGGGCAGTCCCGATATGCTTGACTGCATAGTCAAAGGCCTGTAATTCGCCAAGAAGGATGAGCTTGCTCTTGGCCCGTGTGATAGCTGTGTAGATGAGATTTCGCTCCAGCATGCGCTTGCTAGCACTGGTGATGGGCAGGATGACAACGGGAAACTCACTCCCCTGAGATTTATGAATACTCATGGCATAGGCTAGTCGAATCTTGTACCATTCGTTACGTGGGTAGATGACCTCATTGCCATCAAAATCAATGACAATCTCGTCTTGTTTGGACTCGGTGTATTTACCAGGAATTAGGTCTGTGATGTAGCCTAGGTCTCCATTAAAGACATTGACTTCAGCGTCGTTGACTAGGTGAATGACCTTGTCCCCTGTTCGATAGTGACACTGAGTTGCTTCAAAGCTAACTTGCCCCTTTTGCTGAGGATTGAGCAGGTCTTGCATGAGTTGGTTGATGGCGTCAATACCAGCAGTTCCTCGATACATAGGCGCTAGCACCTGAATATCGCGAGCCGGAATGCCACTTCTGAGGGCAGCACCGAGGATTTTTTCAATGGTAGCTGGGATATGGCCACTAGCGATTTCAAAGTAGGAGCGATCAGCTTTTTTCTGGGTGAAATCTGCTGGCAAGATGCCTTGTCGAATCTGGCTAGCTAAGGTGACGATAGTTGATTCTTCACTCTGACGGTAAATCCGTTCCAAACGAGTCTGAGGAATCAGGGGTATCTGGAGCAGGTCAGCCAGGACTTGTCCGGGACTAACAGAAGGTAGCTGGTCGCTATCGCCCACGATGAGTATTTTACTGTTAGAAGAGATGTTGGAGAAGAGTTGGTTAGCTAGCCAAGTATCCACCATGGAAAACTCATCTACAATGATAAAATCGGCATCCAGATAATCTTCCAGATGGCTGGTATCATCATCACCCGTCATTCCCAAATGGCGGTGGATGGTCGCGCTAGGCAAACCTGTCAATTCATTCATGCGCCGAGCCGCTCGACCAGTTGGAGCTGCTAGAAGAATCGGCAGACTGCTTTTCTTCCTGAGATCAAGCCCTTCTAAGAGGGCATAAACAGCGATAATTCCATTGATAACAGTCGTCTTACCTGTACCAGGCCCACCTGTCAGGATAAAGACCTTGTTCTGGATAGCGTCGCAGATAGCCTGTTTTTGAATGGTATCGTACTGAATCCCCAGTTCTTGCTCGACAGTAGAGATATGCTTGTGAATGGTTTCCAAATCCTGATTTTTCTGCTTTCCTTTTTCGAGGATACGAACCAAGTGACTGCGAATGCCTTCTTCAGCGAAAAAGAGGCTGTTATCAAAGATTTTGGTATCAATCTGCTGAACCTTGTCCTCTTCAATTAGATGAGATAATTCCTGAGCTACTTGACTGGGGTCTAGTTCCACAGGACGGGAAGACTCGAGGAGAGTAAGGGTTTGTTCCAGCAAATCTCGGGCTTCCATATAGGTATCGCCCGTATCCATACATCCCTGAAAAAGACTATGAACAAGGCCAGCACGGAAGCGCTCGGGAGCTTGGCTTTCGATACCTAGTTCGGCAGCCAATTGGTCAGCAATGGTAAAGCCCAAACCCTTGATATCTTCGACCAGTTGGTAGGGGTAGTTTTCGACAATATCCAGCGTTTCTTCCTTGTAAAAGTCTTGAATCTGAAAAGCTAGTTTATTGGGAATGCCGTAGTTAGCTAGTTTAGCTAAGACCATCTCCGTTCCGTAGTTAAGACGAAGAGTGGAAACAAAAGCCTCACGGTTTTTGGCAGAGAGTCCTGAGATACTTTCTAGCTTTTCAGGGTGTTCCAGAATTTCGTCAATGGTATTTTCACCATAGCTATCAACGATTTTTTGGGCCGTTTTGAGACCAATTCCCTTGAAATGACTGCTAGAAAAGTACTTGACAAGGCCCTTGCTAGTTGGTTTTGCGCGTTCATAACGGCTGATCTGAAGCTGTTCCCCATACTTGGAGTGCTGAACGATTTGCCCCCAAAAAGTGTAGTCTTCCCCTTCAATCACGTCCGCCATGGTTCCTGTAACGATGATTTCAAAATCGTCAAAGTCCTCCGCGTCCGTATCTTCGATATCTAGGAGGAGAATGCGATAAAAATTACTGGGATTTTCAAAAATAATTCGTTCAATGGTGCCTGAAAAATAAACTTCCATAGGTTTCCTTTACATGAGTTCGTGAGAGTTGTACCCTTAGCTTCTTTCAACAAGCTAGGAGACTAAAAGGTCTGCTTCTCGCAATAGAAAAAGAGGCTGAGACTTAGCATTCTCGGCCTCTTCCTTATCTTAAAAAGTTCCGATACGGTTAAGTGGCCAGAAACGGAATTTTGCTTCGCCTTTGATATCGCTGGCCTTGAAGGTACCGACATGGCGGCTGTCGCTAGAGACTAGACGATCGTCACCAAGGAGAAGGTATTCGCCTTGAGGGACAGTAAAGCTAAAGCTGGTGTTGGAATTGACATCGACCGTAAAGGCTTGTGCTTTTTGAGCAAGTTCTCTAAAGTAAACTCCCTTATTGCCTTCAAATCCTTTTCCAGTATAGGTGTTTTGCAACTTTTCTGTTTTGAACAAGTTGAGGTACTCAGCTAGGTAAGGTTCATTCGTTTCTTCACCGTTGATAAAGAGTTTGTCATTTTCGTAGCGGATGGTATCACCAGGCATACCGATGACCCTTTTGACAATGTCTTTATTTCCTTCTTCCTCATGCGCAACCACAATGTCGAAGCGGTCAATTGGGAGGTGTTTAACAACGAAGAGAACTTCTCCGTCGGCTAGAGTAGGGTCCATCGAGTGTCCTTCTACACGGACATTGCTCCAAAGAAAGATACGGCTAAGACCGACCAGTGCGATAATCAGGAAGAAAACTCCCCATTCTTTTAGAAATGTTTTAAACGAATTCATAATTTACCTTTCTAGAAGTGCTTTGGCTTTTTCAGTATTTTTAAAATGCAGTTTGGCGCAGAAATGAAGTCCTTTCATGCCATAGGCTTGCAGGATTTTGCTAGCAACCTTATCTGATGCAGTTCCAGCGCCACTTGGCAGTTGATAGCCCAGTTCTCGTCCAAGATTTTCCAAGTTTTCGAGGAAGAGATCACGCGCAATGATGGAGCTAACTGCAACAGCCAGGTATTTTCCCTCGGCTTTTTCTTCTAAGCTAATTTTGTTTGGAAAACGGTTGGCTTCTTGCGCCAAGTACTTGTCATAGTTTTTAGGGCTTGTAAAAGCATCAATCACGATTTTTTCTGGCTGGACTCCTTTTTGAAGCAGGAGAAAGATAGCCTGATTGTGAAGGGCAACCTTTACAGAAACAGCATTGTAACGCTCTCCAATAACTTCGTTGTACTTGCTCGGTGAAAGAAGGAGCGCTTGGTGCTGGACCTTTTCTTTAAGGATAGGGGCAATCTGACGAATCTTTTGGTCTGTCAGAGTCTTGGAATCTCCCACGCCGAGTTTTCGCAAGAAGTCGTGCTGGTCAGGTGTTACGAAGGAAGCCACGACAGCCAACCCACCAAAGTAGGAACCATTTCCCACCTCATCAGTCCCAATCATAGGAAAATCTTGTCCACTGGTTTCCTCTACAACTTGATAGCCAAAGAAACTAGCGTATTGCTCAGCAGCTTCGCCCTGCAGGAGAACTTTTCCAGAAGTATAGATGGAAACTGTTGCCTGAGGGAAGCGCAAAAAATAGCGGATATAAGGATTTTTACTAGGACTGAGAGCCTTCTGATACTGACTTAAAAAGCTCTGAATTTCCTGTTCACTTGGTGTGAGTGTGATACTTGCCATAGTCTCTATTGTACCACAAAAGCAGGAGAATTGGTAAAAACTGACAAAGTTAGCGAAATTTGGTATAATATCGTGAGGTGAATTTTATGGCAAATCTAAATCGATATAAGTTTACATTCGGGAAAAAGACATTAACCTTGACAACCGAGCATGACAACCTCTTTATGGAGGAAATTGCCAAGGTTGCGACTGAAAAATACCAAGCAATTAAAGAACAAATGCCTGGGGCGGATGATGAAACCATTGCGCTTCTTTTGGCGGTCAATTGTCTGTCTACACAACTCAACCGTGAGATTGAATTTGATGACAAGGAGCAAGAGTTGTTAGAACTCCGCCACAAGTTGATTGCTGTTAAACAAGAACAGAGCAAGATTGAGGACTCCCTATGATTTCAATCCTACTCTTATTGGTTCTGGCTTGGGGCTTTTACATCGGCTACCGTAGAGGTTTGGTGCTGCAAGTTTATTATTTCCTCGTTGCAGTGATTTCAGCCTTTGTTGCGGGACAGTTTTATAAATCACTGGGCGACCACTTCCACTTGCTTGTCCCTTATGCCAATCCTCAGGAAGGACAGGGAACCTTTTTCTTCCCTTCAGACCAGCTGTTTCATCTAGACAAGGTTTTTTATGCGGGTCTAGCCTATCTTTTAGTTTTTGGGATTTGCTACACTATCGGACGTTTTATCGGTTTGTTCCTGCACTTGATTCCAACTAAAAAGCTCGATGTCAAATGGTTGCGTATCGGATCAGGCCTTTTATCTCTATTGGTAACCTTATTTGTCTTGCAAATGGCTCTGACCATTCTTGCAACAGTGCCTCTGGCAGTCATTCAAAATTCACTCGAAAAAAGTATAGTAGCCAAACACATCATCCAAAGTGTCCCTTTTACGACAAACCTTATCAAACAACTTTGGGTGACAAATTTAATCGGATAAAAAGGGCGGGATTTTTCCTAGCCCTTTGTTTACAGATTGGACGACTAGGTCAAAACACCTAGTTGCTATAATCTTGTAAACCAGCATACAAGGAAAAAATATGAATACAAAAATACTAGAAACCTTAGAATTTAATAAAATCAAAGCCTTGTTTGAACCGCATCTCCTGACTGAGCAAGGCTTAGAGGAGCTAAAAGGCTTGGCTCCAACTGCTAAGGTGGATAAGATCAAACAAGCCTTTACAGAGATGGAGGAAATGCAAGCTCTATTTGTGGAACAACCTCACTTTACCATCCTAGCGACGCGTGAGATATCAGCTGTTTGCAAGCGTCTGGAGATGGGGGCGGACCTCAATATTGAGGAGTTCCTGCTCCTCAAACGAGTCTTGCTGGCTAGCAGAGAGTTGCAAGGCTTTTATACCAATCTTGAAAACGTACGTTTGGAGCAGTTGGCGAGATGGTTTGAAAAACTACATGATTTTCCACACTTGCAAGGGAGTCTTCAAGCTCTAAATGATGCAGGGTTTATCGAAAATTTCGCCAGTGAAGAGCTAGCACGTATCCGTCGGAAAATCCATGATAGCGAGAGTCAGGTCCGAGATGTCTTGCAAGACTTGCTCAAGCAAAAAGCGCAGATGTTGACGGAAGGCATAATTGCTAGCAGAAATGGCCGTCAAGTCTTACCAGTCAAGAACACCTATCGCAATAAGATTGCAGGTGTTGTCCATGACATCTCTGCTAGTGGAAACACGGTCTATATCGAGCCACGTGAAGTGGTCAAGCTGAGCGAAGAAATCGCTAGTTTGCGAGCAGACGAACGCTATGAGATGATTCGCATCCTGCAGGAGCTCTCGGAACGGGTTCGTCCTCATGCTGCTGAGATTGCTAATGATGCTTGGATTATCGGCCATTTAGACTTGATTCGTGCCAAGGTGCGTTTCATCCAAGAAAGACAAGCAGTCGTTCCTCAACTTTCAGAGAACCAAGAGATTCAACTCCTTCATGTTCGCCATCCTTTGGTCAAAAATGCTGTCGCAAACGATGTACACTTTGGTAAGGAATTAACGGCCATTGTCATTACAGGTCCCAATACGGGTGGGAAGACCATCATGCTCAAAACCCTGGGCTTGACTCAACTCATGGCCCAGTCAGGCTTGCCCATTCTAGCTGACAAGGGGAGCCGTGTCGGTATTTTCGAGGAAATCTTCGCAGATATTGGGGATGAGCAGTCTATCGAACAAAGCTTGTCTACCTTCTCCAGTCACATGACCAATATCGTAGATATTCTTGGCAAGGTCAATCAGTACTCGCTTTTACTCTTAGATGAGCTTGGGGCAGGGACCGATCCGCAGGAAGGTGCAGCCCTTGCTATGGCTATTTTGGAGGATCTTCGTTTACGTCAGGTTAAGACCATGGCGACGACCCACTATCCTGAACTCAAGGCTTATGGTATTGAAACAGCCTTTGTGCAAAATGCCAGCATGGAGTTTGATACTGCGACTCTTCGCCCGACCTATCGCTTTATGCAGGGCGTTCCAGGGCGAAGCAATGCCTTTGAAATTGCCAAACGCCTAGGACTGTCAGATGTCATCGTCGGGGATGCCAGTCAGCAGGTCAATCAAGATAATGATGTCAACCGCATCATTGAACAATTGGAAGAGCAAACGCTTGAAAGTCGCAAACGCTTGGACAATATCCGTGAGGTGGAGCAAGAAAACCTCAAGATGAATCGAGCACTCAAAAAACTCTATAACGAACTCAATCGTGAAAAAGAAACTGAGCTCAACAAGGCGCGTGAACAAGCTGCCGAGATTGTGGAACTTGCTCTAAGTGAGAGTGACCAGATTCTCAAGAACCTCCACAGTAAGTCTCAACTCAAACCCCATGAAATCATTGAAGCTAAGGCTGAGCTGAAAAAACTAGCTCCTGAAAAAGTTGACTTGTCTAAAAACAAGGTCCTTCAGAAGGCCAAGAAAAAACGAGCTCCAAAGGTTGGGGATGATATCATTGTTCTCAGTTATGGTCAGCGTGGTACCTTGACCAATCAGCTTAAGGACGGCCGCTGGGAAGCCCAAGTTGGTTTGATCAAGATGACCTTGGAAGAGAAAGAATTTGACCTTGTTCAGGCTCAGCAAGAAGCCCCAGTCAAGAAAAAACAAGTCAATGTCATCAAACGTGCTTCTGGTCGTGGTCCGCAAGCGAGACTGGATCTCCGAGGCAAACGGTATGAAGAGGCTATGAATGAGTTAGACGCCTTTATCGACCAAGCCCTGCTCAATAACATGGCGCAGGTAGACATCATTCATGGTATCGGAACAGGAGTCATCCGTGAGGGCGTCACCAAATACCTGCAAAGAAACAAGCATGTCAAGAGTTTTGGCTATGCTCCACAAAATTCTGGAGGCAGTGGCGCAACCATTGTGACCTTTAAAGGATAGAGAGAAGAAGGATTCGCTCTTTCTGAAAAAGGGAATGAAAGGTCAAAAATTTTCATAGAATATATTGACAATGGCTAACTTTTCTTGTAGAATAATAAAAAATAAAATACCAACACCGAATGAAGTTTAATAGAAGTGGAGAAAGGTTTGTTTTCCATGACTGTAAATGGACGGAACTCTGGAGAGACCGTAAAGGCACCGAAGGGGCAAGGCAGGCAACTGCTCAAACTCTCAGGTAAAAGGACAGAGCTAGGATAGACCGCTTTTTGGCATTTATCTAAGCATTCCAGAGTACATGTATCTTGCATGTGCTCTTTCTTTTGGGGTTGAAAGATAGGAGAAGGATATGTTAGAATTGCTAAAAGCGCTTGATGCTTTCGTTTGGGGGCCTCCCCTCTTGATCTTATTGGTCGGAACGGGTATCTATTTGACCATCCGACTGGGCCTTTTGCAGGTTACTCGTCTCCCTAAGGCCTTTCAGTTGATCTTTACCAAGGACAAGGGGCACGGCGATGTGTCGAGCTTTGCTGCTCTCTGTACGGCTCTAGCAGCCACAGTTGGTACGGGAAATATCATCGGGGTAGCGACAGCCATTAAGGTTGGAGGACCAGGGGCCCTCTTTTGGATGTGGATGGCGGCCTTCTTTGGGATGGCGACCAAATATGCCGAAGGCTTGCTGGCCATCAAATACCGTACTAAGGATGCAAATGGAGCTGTAGCTGGAGGACCCATGCATTACATCCTTTTGGGGATGGGAGAAAAGTGGCGTCCACTTGCTATCTTCTTTGCCCTAGCGGGTGTATTGGTAGCCCTTCTAGGGATTGGTACCTTTACCCAAGTCAATTCAATTACAGAATCTATCCAAAATACAGCTCAAATTAATCCAGCTATCACAGCTCTGATTTTATCCATTTTTGTAGGGATTGCCGTCTTTGGTGGCCTCAAATCCATATCAAAAGTTTCGACAGCAGTGGTTCCTTTTATGGCTATTGTCTATATTTTAGGAACTCTTACAGTTATTCTCTTTAATATCGAGAAAATCCCAGCCACACTTGTACTGATCTTTACTTCAGCCTTTAGTCCAGCGGCTGCGGTAGGTGGTTTTGCAGGTGCCAGTATTCGGATGGCTATCCAGAATGGTGTGGCGCGAGGAGTCTTTTCTAATGAATCTGGTCTTGGTTCTGCTCCCATTGCGGCGGCTGCAGCTAAGACTAATGAGCCTGTCGAGCAAGGCTTGATTTCCATGACAGGAACCTTTATTGATACCCTCATTATCTGTACGTTGACTGGTTTAACAATCTTGGTAACTGGGGTTTGGAGTGGTGATTTGAATGGAGTTGCCTTGACCCAGTCAGCCTTTTCAACAGTTTTTTCATATTTTGGACCTTCCCTCTTGACCATTTTCCTTGTACTCTTTGCCTTTACGACGATTCTCGGATGGAACTACTACGGAGAACGCTGTTTTGAGTTTCTCTTTGGTGTTCGTTTTATCTGGCTTTACCGTGTAGTCTTTGTAGTCATGGTCTTGTTGGGAGGATTTATCGAGTTGGATATGGTCTGGATTATTGCAGATATCGTCAATGCCTTGATGGCTTTACCAAACTTGATTGCCCTCTTAGTCTTATCGCCAGTCGTCATTGCTGAGACTAAACAGTATTTTAAACACTAACCCAATCACACTTTTAGTGTGATTTTTTCATTTCATAGACATTTCCTATCAAGGCTATTGGAAATATATATTATCCAAGTGAAAAATTCTATGATAGACTAAATGACAATAAAATGAAAAGAGGTTTCTTATGACAACATTTACCATCCACACAGTAGAATCAGCACCAGCAGAAGTGAAAGAAGTTCTTGAAACAGTACAAAAAGACAACAATGGCTATATTCCCAACCTAATCGGTCTCTTGGCCAACGCTCCTACCGCGCTTGAAGCCTACCGAACTGTCGGAGCCATCAACCGTCGCAATAGCTTAACACCAGTAGAGCGTGAAGTAGTGCAAATCACGGCAGCCGTAACCAATGGTTGCGCTTTCTGCGTGGCTGGACATACTGCCTTTTCAATCAAACAAATCCAGATGAATGATGATCTTCTCCAAGCCCTTCGCAACCGCACTCCGATTGAAACAGATCCAAAACTAGATACTCTAGCTAAGTTTACCTTGGCGGTCATCAATACCAAAGGGCGTGTAGGAGATGAAGCCCTTAGCGAATTTTTAGAAGCAGGCTACACGCAACAAAATGCCTTGGACGTGGTTCTCGGTGTTAGTCTTGCTAGCCTTTGCAACTATGCGAACAACCTAGCCAATACGCCTATTAATCCAGAATTGCAACCTTATGCCTAGTTCGAATCAGAAAGAAAAAATGAAGGCTGAGCAATCCAGTCTTCATTTTTCTATGCTATTTTAAGCGCTTTTATGCTATACTAATAATAACATGATTATTGGAGGCTAGGATGAAAAAGCTCCCCTTAGTATTCTCTGGCTGTTTATTAGGTTTAGCAGGTGCAGGAAATCTGATTGCAGATACTTTGCCAGTTCTGTCGCATTTATTTAGTCTGACTGGATTAGTTTTGTGGCTTTTCTTTCTGATTCTTCATCTTTTTAATTGGGAAGAAACCAAGAAAGAATTGACCAGGCCCCCTCTTTTATCTGGGATGGCCACTTTTCCTATGGCTGGGATGATTTTATCGACCTATGTCTTTCGCGTATTCCCTGCTCTTCCTATAGTAGCACAAGGGATCTGGTGGTTTTCATTTCTCTTGGATTTGGCTTTGATTGCTACTTTTACCATCAAATTTGCCTGTCCAGGTCGGAGGGTCAATGCGACTCCTAGCTGGACGGTACTCTATGTGGGGATAGCAGTAGCAGCCTTGACCTATCCTCTTGTCGGAATCATTGAAATTGCCTATGCGACCTTGAGTTTTGGTTTTGTCTTGACCTTCTATCTCTATCCCCTTATTTATAGCGATTTAAAGAAACATCCACTCCCAGTGGCCTTGCTTGGACAGGAAGGAATCTACTGTGCTCCCTTT
>NZ_KV822018.1:90670-121976 GCF_001815805.1 Streptococcus sp. HMSC072D05 | reverse complement strand
TTTCCCTACTCTTAGCTTCTCTAGTTCGAGTTGGAGGAGCAGGCCTACCGACTTGGCTCTTGATTGTCATGATTTTGGCATCTCAGTCCTTCTTTTTCTTTGTGTTGACTCGTCTGCCCAATATTTTAAAACAAGGCTTTCAACCAGCCTTCTCAGCCCTCACCTTCCCAACCATTATCACAGCTACCTCGCTCAAGATGGCTCAGGGAATTTTGAAACTTCCATTTCTGGATTATCTGGTATTGGCTGAAACCGTTATTTGCCTCACTATTTTATTCTTTGTCTTGGTTGGTTATCTGATTTGGTTACGAAAAAAGGTCTAGCTAGAAATAGCTAGGCCTTTTTTTATGGTTTGATAACTTCAGCTCCACCCATATATGGACGAAGAGCTTCTGGAATGGTTACAGAACCATCTGCGTTTTGGTAGTTTTCAAGAATGGCAGCCACTGTACGTCCAACTGCAAGTCCAGAACCATTCAAAGTGTGAAGGAGTTTCACCTTGCCATCTGCTTCATCACGGTAACGGATTTGGGCACGACGGGCTTGGAAATCTTCTGTATTTGAACAGCTTGAGATTTCACGATAGGTATTTTGGGCGGGAATCCAAACTTCCAAGTCATAAGTCTTGGCAGCTGAGAAGCCCATATCTCCAGTAGAGAGCGCAACGACACGGTATGGAAGGTTGAGTTTTTGAAGAATATTTTCAGCGTTTGCTGTCATTTTTTCCAATTCTTCGTATGATTCTTCTGGTTTGGCAAATTTGACCATTTCAACCTTGTGGAATTGGTGCAGACGAATCAAACCACGTGTATCACGACCAGCAGAACCAGCCTCAGAACGGAATGATGGACTCATAGCGGTAAAGTAGATTGGTAGGTCTTTACCGTCAAGGATTTCATCACGGTAGTAGTTTGTCAGAGGCACTTCAGCCGTAGGAATAAGGACATAATTAGTGTCTTTCAATTCAAAAGTATCTTCCTTGAATTTTGGATATTGACCAGTACCAAACATAGAATCATGGTTAACCATGTATGGTGTGATGACTTCAGTATAGCCCTCTTTTCCATGCTCGTCCAACATAAAGTTGTAGATAGCACGTTCCAAACGAGCCCCAAGTCCTTTATAGAAGAGGAAGCGAGCACCAGTAACTTTTGCTCCACGTTCCCAGTCAAGGATACCCAAGTCTTCACCAAGATCCCAGTGAGCTTTTGGTTCAAAGTCAAACTCGCGCGGAGTTCCCCAACGGCGAACTTCCACATTATCGTCCTCATCAGCTCCAACAGGAACGCTGTCAGCTGGGATGTTTGGAAGAGTCGTGGTAAATTCTGTCAATTTAGCATCGATTTCCCCCAATTCAGCATCCAAGGCTTTGACTTCAGCAGATAGGGTTTGCATAGCAGCAATCTTGTCATCGGCATTTTCCTTGTTGCGCTTGGCTTGGGCAATCTCAGCAGAAACAGTGTTACGTTCTGCTTTTAGAGTTTCAACCTTGACCAAGATGTCACGACGTTTAGCATCGATTTCTTTCATCTCATTTAAGATAGCAGCATCTACACCACGTGTAGCTAATTTTTCAGCAACAGCATCAAAATCTGTGCGAATACGTTTAATATCTAACATAAGTCCTCCTTTATATGAAAAAGCACACCTGACAAAGCGTTGGAGTGGCAGGGCCACGGTTCCATCCAACTTCACAGGTGTGCACTTGATTCTGTATTTAATTGTGAACAACGGTAGAATTTCACCTATCCCTCCTATCTGCTCGCAACACCCGCAGACTTTCTGAAAGAAGAGGATAACCTACTTATCCGTTGCTATGATTATACTAAAGTTTCTACTTTTTTGCAAATAGATTTTTAAGTTTTTGTCCAATGGTCTGGAGTAGAGTCGGAAGTTTCACGACCTTGTCGTTTCCTAATTTTTCCCGAGCGATTTTGAGGATAGCTCCAGAGTCTTTTGAAGCAAAGAGAAATTTTCCTTGATCAGTGAAGACTTCAAAGTGGCGGCTGATCTTGCGACCACTTACGTTGGCTCCGATTTGCTGAATGCTGGACCAGGGGATTTGGATATATTGTTCGACATTGACATCAGGATAAAACTCTAAGGCTTGATCCCCAACTAGAAATTTTCCAACTTTTCCAGAGATAGAGAGGTAAGATGTCCCAGTAGTTTGGAGGTCAATGACTTGATTGAGTGATTGGGCCATGATTAGTCTTCCTTACTTTCATCGAAAAAGGCATGATAGAGAGCCTTGATAGCGGCCTTCTCTTGCTCTTTATTGACAACAAACATGATGGAAACTTCGCTTGAACCTTGTGACATCATCTGGATGTTGATTTTATTCTCAGACAAAGCCCGTGTTGCAGTAGCAGTTACCCCGATATGGCTCTTCATCTTTTCTCCGACAATCATAATGATTGAGAGGTCATGTTCGATTTCAGCATGGTCCACCTCAGCCTTTTGAACGAGTTGACGTAGAATTTCTTCTTCTTTGATAGGAGTCAATTCGCGGGAGCGGAGGATGATTGAAAGATCGTCGATACCTGTAGGCATGTGTTCCCAACCGATGTTGAGGTCCTCAAGGATTTGCAGAACCTTGCGACCAAACCCGACTTCGCGGTTCATGAGGTATTTAGACATGTTGATGCTGACGAATCCTGAGTCACCTGCAATCCCTACTACTGGGAATTTATCACTACTGTGTTCTAAAACAATGCGTGTTCCTGGGTGGTCAGGGTTGTTGGTATTCTTGATGACAAGAGGAATTTTTCCTCGGTAGGCAGGAAGAAGGGCTTCGTCATGAAGGACTGAAAATCCAGCGTAAGCCAACTCACGCATTTCACGGTAGGTTAATTCAGGAATGGAGTGTGGTTGGTGGATAATACCAGGATGGGCAGCAAAGATACCATCTACGTCTGTAAAGTTCTCATAGAGATCAGCCTTAACACCTGCTGCAATGATAGAACCTGTGATATCTGAACCTCCACGTGAAAAAGTACAGATTTGATTTTCCTTAGTCACACCAAAGAAACCAGGGATGACAAGGACTTCGTTGCTATCAGCCAAGCCTTCAATCTTGTCATAACTAGATGGAATGATGCGTGCGTTTCCTGGTTCACTTGTGACAACAATTCCAGCTTCTCTTGGGTGAACATAGCGTGCATCAATGCCGTTTTGGTTAAAGTAGGCTGCAATCAATTTGGCATTGTTATTTTCTCCAGCCGCTAGGAAGGTATCATAGAGAAATTCATTGTCCTCTATAGGAAGAGTTGCCAAGGCCCGAATACTTTTAGAGATTTTTTCTAAAACAGCAGGTTTTAACCCAAGTTCACTAACCATAGCGGCATAACGGTCAATGATCCAGCTTTGGCTAGCACTGATGTCATTTCCAGCCACATAGTCACGATAGTATTTGATCAAGGCATCGGTTACCTTGGTATCTTCAGCATTGCGTTTTCCGGGTGCAGAAACGACTACAAAACGGCGCTCTTTATCACTTTTAACGATATTTAAAACTTTTTCTAACTGACCAGCAGAGGCAAGCGAGCTTCCGCCAAATTTTACAACCTTCATAAGGACTCCTCAAGTAAGTATTTTATACGATTATAGCAGAAAGAGGGGCATTTTTCAATGAAGAAAATAACTTCCTATTATAATAGAAGAAAACACTAACTTATTTTGAAAAGCGATAACAGTTTAAAAGTAAGGGTGTCAAATTTTACTCACACTCATAAATGATGGGTAAATAATCAGCTGAGACACTTTCCTTTAGTTTTTCCTTGCCTCTTTATCCAAAAAAAGGTATACTTTGATGATAAAACAATTTTATTACCTTACAAAATAAAAGGAGAAGCTATGAATCATATCTTATATCAGATCGTAGATGATCTGGCTATCATTACTTTGAATCGTCCCGAAGTGGCAAATGGTTTCCATATCCCAATGTGTGAGGAAATTTTAGAAGCTTTGACTCTAGCGGAGCAGGATCAAGCTGTGCAGTTCATCTTGATTAATGCGAATGGGAAGGTCTTTTCAGTTGGAGGAGACTTGGTTGAGATGAAACGCGCAGTAGACGAAGATGATATCCCTTCTTTGAATAAGATTGCAGAATTAGTCAATACAATTTCTTTTAAAATCAAGCAAATTCCTAAACCTGTTTTGATGGAGGTAGATGGAGCGGTTGCTGGTGCTGCAGCAAATATGGCAGTAGCAGTTGATTTCTGTTTAGCGACTGACAAGGCAAAATTCATTCAAGCCTTTGTCGGAGTTGGATTGGCGCCAGACGCTGGTGGGATTCATCTCTTGAGTCGTAGTATCGGGGTAACACGGGCTGCACAACTTGCCATGACAGGTGAAGCTTTGACTGCTGAAAAAGCGCTAGAATGGGGCGTGGTATACCGTGTTTGTGAAGTTGACAAATTAGAAAAAACAAGAGAACAAGTTCTGAAAAAATTAAGAAGAGGTTCAGCAAACTCATACGCAGCGATTAAAAAGTTAGTTTGGGAAAGTCAATTCAAGGATTGGCAGAATTATGCCGAATTAGAATTGAAACTACAAGAATCGTTATCTCTAACTGAAGATTTCAAAGAAGGGGTTCGAGCGCATTCTGAAAGAAGAAGACCAAAATTTACAGGAATGTGAAAAAATACTTGCACAATTTTTTGAAGTTTGTTATACTTCTTTTATCAAATGTTTTGATTGTAAAAGTTTTTTGAGGGGGAGGGAAACGATTTGGACTACCAACAAGTAAATGATTATCTAACATCTATTTTTAATAACGTCCTTGTGATTGAGGAGGTTAGCTTACGAGGTAGTCGATTCAAAGACATCTCCATCAAAGAAATGCACACGATCGATGTGATTGGGAAGTTCCCGGAGGCAACGCCAAGTAAGGTTTCCAAAGAACTGATGGTAACTCTTGGAACAGTGACGACGAGTTTGAATAACCTGGAGAGAAAAGGTTATATTGAGCGTATTCGTTCTGACCAAGACCGTCGAGTGGTCTATCTGCATTTGACAAAGAAAGGTCGTTTGGTTCACCGCCTTCATAAACGATTCCACAAGGCTATGGTCGAAAAAATCATCGATGGCATGAGCCCTGAGGAAAAAGAAGTCATGGGCAGAGGCTTAACGAAACTTTATCAATTTTTGGAGGATTTGAAATAATGGCTTTTGCAAAGATAAGCCAGGTTGCTCATTATGTTCCAGAGCAAGTGGTCACTAATCATGACTTAGCCCAAATCATGGACACAAGCGATGAGTGGATTTCAAGTCGGACAGGAATTAAACAGAGACATATTTCAAAAACAGAGTCTACAAGTGACTTGGCGACAGAAGTTGCTAAGAGCTTGCTGGCTAAAGGGAGCTTAACAGCGGATCAGATTGATTTTATCATTGTAGCGACGATTACCCCAGACTCGATGATGCCTTCCACAGCAGCTCGAGTTCAGGCAAATATCGGAGCGCACAGAGCTTTCGCCTTTGATCTGACAGCAGCTTGCAGTGGCTTTGTATTCGCTCTCTCAACTGCAGAAAAGTTTTTAAGTTCTGGACAGTTCAAAAAAGGGATTGTTATCGGGGCTGAAACCTTATCCAAGGCAGTTGATTGGTCAGATCGTTCGACAGCTGTTCTCTTTGGAGATGGAGCTGGTGGGGTTCTCTTGGAAGCGAGCGAAACACGGCACTTCCTTGTGGAAAGTCTCTATACAGATGGCTCTCGGAGCGAGTGTTTGACCTATGGTCAAACGGCTTTGGCTTCTCCTTTCTCGGATCAAGAAGCAGTTCCTGCTTTTTTGAAGATGGATGGACGAGCAGTTTTTGATTTTGCAAATCGTGATGTTGCTAGATCGATCAAAGAAACCATTGAAAATGGTCCAATCGCAGCATCGGAATTGGATTATCTATTGCTTCATCAGGCAAATATCCGCATTTTGGATAAGATGGCTAAGAAGATCGGCGTAGACCGAGACAAGCTTCCTGCCAATATGATGGAGTATGGAAATACCAGTGCAGCAAGTATCCCGATTTTGCTCTCAGAGTGTGTGGAGAATGGCATGATTCGTTTAGATGGTAGCCAGACGATTCTCCTATCGGGCTTCGGTGGAGGTTTGACATGGGGCACACTCGTTCTTACAATCTAGGTAATCATGTGGTAAACACATAGTTATAAAATTTTTATATTTTAAAGGAGTCCTATCATGGCAGTATTTGAAAAAGTACAAGAAATTATCGTTGAAGAACTTGGGAAAGACGCATCAGAAGTAACACTTGAATCTACTTTTGATGATTTGGATGCAGATTCATTGGACTTGTTCCAAGTAATCTCTGAAATCGAAGATGCTTTCGATATCCAAATCGAAGCAGAAGATAACTTGAAAACAGTTGGTGACTTGGTTGCCTACGTTGAAGAGCAAACAAAATAATTAACATATTACTAGAAGGAGTAGGGGAAACCCACTCCCTCTTGTTTAGGTAATAGTTTGAAACTCAAACGATAAACTCATCGAACTATTACGTAAGCAAGGAATGATGGAGGCACTATGAAAACACGTATTACAGAATTATTGAACATTGATTATCCTATTTTTCAAGGAGGAATGGCCTGGGTTGCGGATGGTGACTTGGCTGGTGCAGTATCAAAAGCTGGTGGTCTAGGAATCATCGGTGGTGGGAATGCACCTAAAGAGGTTGTGAAGGCTAATATCGATAAAATCAAATCACTTACGGACAAACCTTTTGGTGTCAACATCATGCTCTTGTCACCTTTTGTAGAAGACATCGTTGATCTCGTGATTGAAGAAGGGGTCAAGGTGGTGACAACTGGTGCAGGAAATCCAAGTAAATACATGACTCGTTTCCATGATGCAGGAATTACAGTTATTCCTGTTGTTCCAAGTGTTGCTTTGGCAAAACGCATGGAAAAAATTGGTGCAGATGCGGTTATTGCAGAGGGAATGGAAGCCGGTGGACATATTGGTAAATTAACGACGATGACCTTGGTTCGCCAAGTTGCTGCAGCTGTTTCAATTCCAGTTATCGCAGCTGGAGGAATTGCGGACGGTGAAGGTGTTGCTGCAGGCTTTATGCTTGGTGCTGAGGCCGTTCAAGTTGGTACGCGTTTCGTAGTAGCTAAGGAATCTAACGCCCATCCAAAATACAAGGAAAAAATCTTAAAAGCGCGTGATATCGATACGACTATTTCCGCTCAACACTTTGGACATGCTGTTCGTGCCATTAAAAATCAGTTGACACGTGACTTTGAGCAGGCTGAAAAAGATGCCTTTAAACAAGAAAATCCAGATTTAGAAATCTTTGAACAAATGGGAGCTGGTGCTCTTGCTAAAGCCGTTGTTCATGGAGATGTAGAAGGTGGATCTGTCATGGCAGGTCAGATTGCTGGTTTGGTTTCTAAAGAGGAAACTGTCGAAGAAATCCTAAAAGATCTATACTATGGTGCAGCCAAAAAAATTCAAGAAGAAGCCTCTCGTTGGGCAGGAGTTGTAAGAAATGACTAAAACAGCCTTTCTATTTGCGGGTCAAGGAGCTCAGTATCTAGGAATGGGGCGTGATCTCTATGATCGCTACCCTATCGTCAAGGAAACAATTGACCAAGCCAGTCAGGTTTTGGGCTATGACCTTCGTGACTTGATTGATAAGGAAGAAACCAAGTTAAACCAGACTCGCTATACGCAGCCAGCTATTTTAGCGACTTCGGTTGCTATTTACCGACTATTGAAAGAAAAGGGTTATCAGCCGGATATGGTGGCAGGACTGTCCCTCGGGGAATATTCTGCTCTTGTAGCAAGTGGGGCCTTGGACTTTGAGGATGCAGTTGCCTTGGTTGCTAAGCGTGGTGCTTATATGGAAGAGGCTGCACCTGCAGGCTCTGGGAAGATGGTTGCCGTTCTTAATACTCCAGTCGAAGTGATTGAGGAAGCTTGTGAAACAGCCTCTAAAGTTGGAGTAGTGACTCCAGCTAACTACAACACCCCAAGCCAAATCGTTATCGGTGGCGAGGTGGTTGCGGTTGACCGCGCAGTTGAACTCTTGCAGGAAGCAGGAGCAAAACGATTGATTCCTTTAAATGTATCGGGTCCTTTCCATACAGCCCTTCTTGAGCCAGCCAGTCAGCAACTAGCTGGAGCTCTTGAGGGAGTGAGTTTCTCTGATTTTACTTGCCCACTAGTCGGCAATACGGAAGCTGCTGTTATGGAAAAAGATCGAATCCAAGAGCTTTTGACGCGTCAGGTCAAAGAACCTGTTCGTTTTTATGAAAGTATTGCTGTGATGCAGGATGCTGGGGTAACCAACTTTATTGAAATTGGTCCTGGTAAGGTCCTATCAGGCTTTGTCAAAAAAATCGATAAAACAGCTAAGCTAGCTAACGTTGAAGACCAAGCAAGCTTGGATGCTTTGTTAGAAAACTAATGATCCCTTCTCCCACAAAATACAACAGGAAATAGGAGAGATAGAATGCAACTTACAAACAAAAATGTCTTTGTAACAGGTTCAAGCCGTGGTATCGGACTTGCCATTGCTCACAAATTTGCCCAACTAGGCGCTAATGTAGTTTTGAATAGTCGCGGAGCAATCTCAGAAGAATTGCTGGCTGAGTTTTCAAACTACGGCGTCAAAGTAGTACCGATATCAGGTGATGTTTCAGACTTTGCAGATGCCAAGCGTATGGTAGATCAAGCGATTGCGGAACTCGGTTCTGTCGATGTCTTGGTCAACAATGCTGGGATCACTCAAGATACGCTTATGCTCAAGATGACCGAAGAAGACTTTGAAAAAGTGATTAAAATCAACTTGACAGGTACCTTCAACATGACGCAAGCAGTCTTGAAACAGATGATCAAGGCACGTGAAGGTGCGATTATCAACATGTCGAGTGTGGTCGGTTTGATGGGAAATATCGGACAAGCCAACTATGCAGCTTCTAAAGCAGGCTTGATTGGTTTTACCAAGTCAGTTGCACGTGAAGTTGCCAATCGCAACGTACGCGTAAATGCTCTTGCACCAGGGATGATCGAGTCAGATATGACTGCTGTTTTGTCTGATAAGGTCAAGGAAGCGACATTGGCCCAAATCCCAATGAAACATTTCGGTCAAGCAGAACATATCGCAGATGCTACAGTGTTCCTGGCTGGACAGGATTATTTGACTGGACAAGTTCTCGCTGTTGATGGCGGACTTAGCATGTAAAAAATAAGGAAAGATATAGGTAAGACAGATGAAACTAAATCGAGTTGTAGTAACAGGTTACGGATTGACCTCTCCTATCGGAAATACTCCAGAAGAATTTTGGAACAGTTTGCAAACTGGGAAGATTGGAATTGGAGAAATCACTAAGTTTGACCACAGCGAATTTGCTGTGCACAATGCGGCAGAAGTTCAAGATTTCCCATTTGATAAATACTTTGTCAAAAAAGATACCAACCGTTTTGACAACTATTCTTTGTATGCCTTGTATGCGGCTCAAGAAGCGGTGACAAATGCAAATCTTGATGTAGAAGCAATCGATAAGGATCGCTTTGGTGTCATCGTGGCTTCTGGTATTGGGGGAATTAAAGAAATCGAAGATCAGGTTATCCGTCTTCATGAAAAAGGTCCAAAACGCGTTAAACCAATGACACTTCCAAAAGCCTTGCCAAATATGGCTTCAGGAAATGTTGCCATGCGCTTCGGAGCAAACGGTATCTGTAAATCAATCAATACAGCATGCGCCTCATCAAATGATGCCATCGGAGATGCCTTCCGTTCTATCAAGTTTGGTTTCCAAGATGTCATGTTAGTTGGTGGATCAGAATCATCTATCACTCCTTTTGCTATCGCTGGTTTCCAAGCTTTGACCGCCCTATCAACTACAGAAGATCCAACTCGAGCTTCTATCCCATTTGACAAAGATCGTAACGGATTTGTGATGGGAGAAGGTTCAGGAATGTTGGTTCTTGAAAGCCTTGAACATGCTGAAAAACGTGGGGCGACCATCTTGGCTGAAGTAGTTGGCTATGGTAATACCTGTGATGCTTACCATATGACTTCACCTCATCCAGAAGGTCAAGGTGCGATTAAGGCTATGAAGTTGGCTTTGGAAGAAGCAGAAATTTCTCCAGAGCAAGTGGCTTATGTCAATGCCCACGGAACTTCAACTCCTGCTAATGAAAAAGGAGAAAGTGGTGCGATCGTAGCTGTCCTTGGTAAAGAAGTACCTGTATCTTCAACCAAGTCCTTTACAGGACACTTGCTTGGTGCTGCAGGGGCAGTGGAAGCCATCGCTACTATTGAAGCCATGCGTCATAACTATGTACCAATGACAGCTGGAACAAGTGAGTTATCAGACTATATCGAAGCGAATGTCGTTTATGGACAAGGCTTGGAGCAAGAAATCCCTTATGCTATTTCAAACACTTTTGGTTTTGGTGGACACAATGCGGTTCTTGCTTTCAAACGTTGGGAGAATAAATAATTATGAATTTAAATGAAATCAAGGACTTGATGGCTCAATTTGACCAATCAAGTTTGAGAGAATTTTCTTATAAAAACGGAACGGACGAATTGCAGTTTAGTAAGAATGAAGCAAGAATGGCTTCTGAAGCACCAGCTCAAGTTGCTCCAGTGCCAGCTGCAGTAGCTGCAAGTCCAGTAGTTTCTGCCCCTTCAACTCCAGTAGAGAGTGCAGTGGAAGAATCTCCAGCACTGGCTGAAACGACTGTTGCTCCAGAGGGTGATGTTGTTGAAAGCCCACTTGTAGGGGTGGCTTACTTGGCTGCTGGACCAGATAAACCTGCCTTTGTCACAGTTGGAGACAGTGTTAAAAAAGGTCAGACTTTGGTGATCATCGAAGCCATGAAAGTCATGAATGAAATCCCTGCACCTAAAGATGGTGTGGTGACAGAAATTCTCGTTTCAAATGAAGAAATGGTTGAGTTCGGTAAAGGATTGGTACGTATCAAATGATCGATATTCAAGGAATCAAAGAAGCTCTACCCCATCGCTACCCCATGCTCCTAGTGGATCGTGTCTTGGAAGTGAGCGAGGATACCATTGTTGCCATTAAAAATGTGACCATCAACGAACCTTTCTTTAATGGTCATTTTCCTCAATACCCAGTCATGCCAGGTGTTCTTATCATGGAGGCCTTGGCTCAGACTGCTGGTGTCTTGGAATTGTCCAAACCTGAAAATAAAGGGAAACTGGTCTTCTATGCTGGCATGGACAAGGTTAAGTTCAAGAAGCAAGTTGTACCAGGTGATCAATTAGTCATGACGGCTACTTTTGTCAAACGTCGTGGTACGATTGCCGTGGTTGAAGCAAAGGCTGAAGTAGATGGTAAGCTTGCAGCGAGTGGTACTCTTACCTTTGCAATTGGAAACTAAGGAGGTTCTCCATGTTTCGTAAAATTTTGATTGCCAACCGTGGTGAGATTGCGGTTCGCATTATTCGAGCTGCGCGTGAATTGGGCATTGCAACTGTAGCAGTTTATTCAACTGCTGATAAAGAAGCTCTTCACACACTCCTAGCAGATGAAGCTATCTGTATCGGACCTGGTAAGGCGACTGAGTCTTATCTCAATATCAACGCTATTTTATCTGCTGCAGTCTTGACTGAAGCAGAAGCCATCCACCCAGGTTTTGGATTTCTTAGCGAAAACTCCAAATTTGCCACGATGTGTGATGAAGTAGGGATTAAGTTCATCGGCCCTTCTGGTGCTGTGATGGATACCATGGGAGATAAGATCAATGCGCGTGAGCAAATGATCAAGGCTGGGGTTCCAGTTATCCCAGGATCTGATGGTGAAGTTCACACGGCTGAAGAGGCGCTTGCAGTTGCAGAAAAAATTGGCTATCCAGTCATGCTTAAGGCATCGGCAGGTGGTGGTGGAAAAGGGATTCGTAAGGTTGAAAAGGCAGAAGACTTGGTCGCAGCCTTTGAGACAGCATCCAGTGAAGCTAAGGCCAATTTTGGAAATGGCGCTATGTATCTTGAGCGTGTGATTTATCCAGCTCGTCATATCGAAGTTCAGATTCTTGCAGATCAAGAGGGTCATGTTGTCCATCTTGGTGAACGGGATTGTTCACTCCAACGGAATAACCAAAAGGTCTTAGAAGAAAGCCCATCCATTGCGATTGGCAAAACCCTTCGTCATGAAATTGGTGCTGCAGCCGTTCGTGCAGCAGAGTCTGTAGGCTATGAAAATGCAGGGACGATTGAATTTCTTCTCGATGAAGCCAGTGGCAATTTCTACTTCATGGAAATGAATACTCGTGTGCAAGTGGAGCACCCAGTCACAGAGTTTGTTTCAGGTGTTGATATCGTGAAGGAGCAGATTCGCATTGCTGCCGGGCAACCTTTACCTTTCAAACAAGAAGATATTGTCCTACGAGGTCACGCTATCGAATGCCGGATCAATGCGGAAAATCCAGCATTTAACTTTGCTCCAAGCCCAGGTAAAATTACCAACCTCTACCTTCCAAGTGGAGGAGTTGGATTGCGTGTAGACTCTGCAGTCTATCCAGGTTATACCATTCCTCCTTACTATGATAGTATGATTGCTAAAATCATTGTTCATGGGGAGAATCGTTTTGATGCCTTAATGAAGATGCAACGGGCACTTTATGAACTTGATATTGAAGGAGTGCAAACCAATGCAGACTTCCAGTTGGATCTGATTTCAGACCACCGAGTTATCGCTGGTGACTACGATACTTCCTTCTTGATGGAAACTTTCTTGCCAAAATACCAAGAAAAAGAATAGACTTTCAAATAGTATGAGAACTAAAAGGGGGAGTTATGGCTCTATTTAGTAAAAAGGATAAGTATATTCGGATCAATCCTAACCGTTCCGTAAGGCAGAAACCACAAGCCAAGCCTGAGGTTCCGGATGAACTCTTCTCCCAGTGTCCTGGTTGTAAACACACCATTTACCAAAAGGATCTTGGGAGCGAACGAATTTGTCCCCATTGTAGCTATACTTTCCGTATTTCAGCTCAGGAACGCTTGGATTTGACGATTGATTCTGACACCTTTGTGGAGATGTTTACGGGTATTGAAACTCAAGATCCATTAAACTTTCCTGGCTACCAGAAAAAACTAGCTAGTATGCGTGAAAAGACAGGTTTGGATGAAGCAGTACTGACTGGTACAGCTAGCATCAAGGGACAAAAAGTTGCCCTTGGGATCATGGATTCAAACTTTATCATGGCTTCTATGGGAACCGTTGTGGGTGAAAAAATCACGCGCTTGTTTGAGTATGCAACGGTAGAAAACTTGCCAGTCGTTCTCTTCACAGCTTCTGGTGGAGCCCGTATGCAAGAAGGAATCATGAGCTTGATGCAGATGGCTAAGATTTCTGCGGCAGTTCAACGTCATTCCAAGGCAGGACTTTTTTACCTAACTATTTTAACCGATCCGACAACAGGTGGGGTGACCGCTTCTTTTGCTATGGAAGGGGATATTATCCTAGCTGAGCCACAGAGTTTGGTTGGTTTTGCTGGACGTCGTGTTATCGAAAATACAGTTCGTGAGACCTTACCGGATGACTTCCAAAAGGCAGAATTTCTGCTTGAACATGGATTTGTTGATGCAATTGTCAAACGGAGAGAATTGCCTGAAACAATTGCTAAATTAGTAAGATTGCATGGAGGAAGTCGCGGATGAATATTGCAAAAATAGTCAGAGAGGCACGCGAGCAGAGTCGTTTGACCGCACTTGATTTTGCCAATGGAATCTTTGACGAGTTTATCGAATTGCATGGAGATCGCTCTTTCCGCGATGATGGTGCGGTTATCGGTGGAATTGGCTGGTTAGGTGAACAAGCAGTAACTGTCGTTGGTATCCAAAAGGGGAAGAGTCTTCATGACAACCTCAAACGGAATTTCGGGCAACCTCATCCAGAAGGTTATCGTAAGGCCTTACGCTTGATGAAACAGGCAGAAAAGTTTGGTCGTCCAGTTGTGACCTTTATCAATACGGCGGGTGCTTACCCAGGTGTTGGAGCCGAGGAACGTGGACAAGGTGAAGCAATCGCCCGAAACCTGATGGAAATGAGTGATCTCAAGGTTCCAATCATCGCGATTATTATCGGTGAAGGTGGATCTGGTGGGGCCCTAGCTCTAGCCGCAGCTAACCGTGTCTGGATGTTAGAAAACTCAATCTACGCCGTACTTAGCCCGGAAGGATTTGCCTCTATCCTTTGGAAGGATGGAAGTCGTGCTATGGAAGCGGCGGAGTTGATGAAAATCACTTCACATGAACTCCTAGAAATGGGAATCGTAGACAAGGTAATCTCAGAAGCAGGGCTGTCAAGTAAAGAACTGCTAAGTTGCGTTAAAAATGAATTGCGTGCAGAACTAGATAGGTTGCAAGAACTACCACTCGACCAACTTATCGAAGAACGTTACCAACGCTTTAGAAAATACTAAGAAAATTTAAAAGCTAGAACAATTTGTTCTAGCTATTTTGATAATAGAGCATGGATAAATATGAATACTCTAGATAAATAAGAAAATAATCAATGGTATATCCTCTATATTGCCCTAATAGAGAGTTTACCATTAGGAGAGAAAGAATGAAAAAGACAATACATTTAGGAATCTGTATGATTTTAATGTTCCTGTACATTTATTTAACGCCATTAGGGGCTATAACTCTAGCTAGGACCTTTGGTTTAGGAATGGACAGCTATATAATCTTCCTAGTTGGAGAAGTGTTGCTTATTTTCTTTTTATTCGTTTTGTGGTTGAAAAAGAAGAAGATGCTCTTTATCTTCGAGAAAAAGGGTTGGCGCTGGTCTTATCTCGCTTTCTTAGTGGCTTGCTTTCTTATCTATTCTTTTCTAAATGGATTTAGAATGCAGAATATTCGATTGATTGACAATAGCTTTATTTTCCAAGACCTTCTTTCAGAACTTTACTCAAACGGAAGAGAAACGACTCTATCAAGTCTTATATTTTTAATCTTTAACATTTCGATTGTACCTGTTGTTGAGGAGACAATCTATAGAGGTTATTTTATGAATACCTTCTTTCCGAAGTCGGAGTTTTATTTGGATGTGATTTTGTCTTCTTTCATCTTCGGGCTTAGTCACTTAGTTCTATCTCATCGTGACCCCATCAGTCTCCTAATGTATAGTATTCTTGGTCTTCTATTTGCAGTCGCTTATCGAGTTACGGGTAGTCTTCGGTTTACCATTTTTTGTCATAGTTTCTATAATGCAATTCCCTATGTTCCGTCAATCTTATTTTATATTTATTATTTGATTTTTAGATAGTAGGAAGTAAAGAAAAAGTGTTTGATAATTGTCAAACACTTTTTCTAATTTAATGGGAAGATAGAGAAATCTCTTTTATCAATTTCTTATTTCTCAATGAGTAAAGCTACCATTTAGGGTGAAAAATTGACAGTTGAGGAGATAGGCTATAAAATAGACAAAAAGATGTATACTGTAGATGTAAACTGACAAAAATTTATTTTAAGGAGCTACTTGATAGGACAGGTACAAAAACATTTACAGTTCTTTTATCTGAGGACTTAGAGCAAGTTTCAGGTGGTGGCATGATTTGGTTAGTTTATGATAGACATTGGCCTTCGCCATATGCATATAGTTTGGCGACAGAATGGAGTACAATACTGAATCATGCGACTAGACGTGCTTATGGTATTAGCTATTGATAAATTAAAGGGGTAAGTATGAAAAAACTAGGGCATTTGGGAGTCTATACATCACTGGTATTTCTATCGATTTACCTACCAGAGTTAGGGATTATGCATCTAACTAAGTTTTTAGGATGGGGGATAGATGGCTATTCTATCTTTTTAACAGTTGAAGTAATAGCTCTTTTGCTATTATTTATCTACTGGCTCAAAAAGAAAGATATGCTCTATATTTTTGAAAAAAAGGGTTCAAAGAAGTCAAGATTCTTTTACCTTGTAGTTGCTCTAGTGGCTACTTATTTTGATCGTCAATTGGTGGATGCTTTTCAGTTACAGTTTCATCACCTAATTGATAACAAGTATATCTTTCAAGACCTTCTTTCGATTCTATACTCCAATGGGCAACCAACTTTTCTATCAACTGTTCTCAGTTTTAGTTTAACAGTAATCGTCGGACCTATATTAGAGGAACTGATTCATAGAGGGTATTTTATGAATACCTTTTCCCCCAGTCCAAGTACTATCTGGATGTTATCCTATCTGCTCTTATCTTTGGACTTAGTCATTTGATCCTAACTCACCGAGATCCTATCAGTTTGATTATTTATAGTTTAGGCGGTCTTTTCTATGCCCTTGTCTACCGTTGGACAAAGAACTTAAAAATTACCATCCTGTGCCATAGTTTTTTCAACTTTCTCATTTATGCAAAACCCATCTGGATTTTTGTTTACAATTATGTCTATTATCATTTTTTTAGATAGTGGAAGGCAAAGAAAAAAGTGTTTGATAATTGTCAAACACTTTTTCTAATTTAATGGGAAGATAGAGAAATCTCTTTTATCAATTTCTTATTTCTCAATGAGTAAAGCTACCGTTTAGGATAAAAAATTGACTTTTTTAAAAATAGCTGTTAATATAATAAAAGATATTTATGCTATAAAAATAAGTCAACAAAGATTTTTTGGAGTAAGTATGAAAAAACTAGGTCATTTGGGAGTCTATACATTACTGGTATTTCTATCAATTTATCTACTAGATTTCAGTAGTCTTTATCTGGCTAAGATGTTTGTCTGGGGTATGGATGGCTATTCTATTATTGTAGCAGTAGAGCAACTAGCTCTTTTAGGACTATTTATCTATTGGTTGAAAAAGAAAAAAATGCTCTATATTTTTGAGAAAAAGGGTTCGATAAAATCCAGATTCTTTTACCTTTTAGTTAGTTTAGTGGCTGCTTATTTTGTCCGTCAGTTGTTGAGTGCTTTTTACTTACAGTTTAGTCGCTTCATTAATAATAACTATATCTTTGAAGACCTTCTTTCGGTCCTATCCTTCAATGAGCAATCTACTATTTTAACGACTTGCTTCTCTTTTATCTCAGTTGTCATTTTGGGTCCTATATTGGAGGAACTAGTTCATAGAGGATATTTTATGAATTCCTTCTTTCCTAAGTCCAAATATTACTTGGATGTCATCTTATCTGCTCTTATTTTTGGGCTCAGTCATTTGGTATTGTCCCATCGTGACCTCATCAGTTTGATGGTTTATAGTTTTTCCGGTCTTTTCTTTGCTTTAGTTTACCGTTGGACAAAGAATCTAAAAATCACAATTCTGTGCCATTGTTTTATAAATTTTCTCATCCATGCAGACTTCATCTGGTTGTTTCTTTCTAATTTAATCTATTATCGTTTTTTTAGATAGTGAAAGGCAAAGAAAAAAGTGTTTGATCTAAGTCAAACACTTTTTTTACTGTTCTTCTTTTACAAACTGGCTGAGCAGTCCGTTGATAAAACGGGCAGATTTTTGATCTGAGAAGTCCTTTGCAAGCTCAATAGCTTCATTAACAGCAACCAGTTGCGGAGTGTCAAATGAAGTGATTTCAAAGACTCCCAAGCGAAGGAGGTTTCTCTCCACGAGCGTTAATCGCTCGATGGTCCAACCTGCTTTTAAATGCTGTGTGATTTGCTTGTCTAGTTCTTCCTTTTTAGCCTGAACACCAGAAACTAGCTCTGTCAAAAAGGCTGGAAGTTGCACATCCGTATCTTCACGATCATGAGTATAGGCGAAACGACAAGCAGTTTCGACATCCGTACCGAATTCAAGGCTCATGAGAGCTTGAAAAGCGCATTTACGGAGTTGGCGTCTAGATTCTAATAGTGGACTAGTCATTGAGGAAGTCCTCGTCAAATAGATCTTTCAATTCTGGTTTTGGTGTTTTATCTGGAACGATACCTGCAACGTGAATATTGATGGCAGTGAGTTCTACATCAGCCATATTGCGGACGGCATCTTTGACAGCTTTCTGGATAGCAACCGCTACCTTAGGAACTTTTACTCCGTACTCAAGGTAGAGATAGATATCTGCTGTGAGCTCTTCGTCCACGTTTTTAAGATAAACGCCACGGCCGAGAGAAAGTTTTGAAAGGGTATCAGACACTGATTTGTTTGAAAAAGAGTGTACACCCTCTACTTTTGCAGTAGCAATAGCAATGATTTTTTCAAGTACACGTGGGGCGATAACGATTTCGCCAAGTTGTTCTTCAATTCCCATAGAATGACCTCTTTCTAGAGATTAGGCACGAGAAACGTAAGTTCCTTCTGCAGTGTTGATAACGAGTTTTTGTCCTGCTTCGATGAAGTCTGGAACGTTTACGACAAGTCCAGTTTCCATCGTTGCTGGTTTACCAGAACCTGTAACAGTAGCACCTTTGATAGATGGTTGAGTTTCTGCAACTGTCAATTCGACAGTAGTAGGAACGGTAACACCAATCACTTCAGTTCCGTAGAATTGGATCTTCACATCAGAGTTTTCAAGGATGTAAAGCAATTCGTTTTCAACGTTGACAACAGGAATTTCGTATTGGTCGTAAGTTTCTGTGTTCATGAAGTAGGCTGTGTCATCCATTTTGTACAAGTATTGAGCTGGGACAGTCTCGATGATGGCTTGTTCAAATTTTTCCTCTGGACGGTAGCTTGTGTCAAATGTAGAACCAGTACGGACATCACGCAATTTCATACGCATGATTGTGTTTCCTTTACCTGGTTTGTGGTGGCTAGCTTCCAAAACGCGGATCAATTTTCCGTCAGCTGTTTCAAAGGTCATACCAGCCTTTAATTTACTTGCTTCAATCATGTTTTTACCTCTTTAATAAAATAATTTACTCTTTATTGTACCATAAAAGACAACATTACTCAAATGTCAGAAGGAGCTTAATTAGTTTACTGGTACGATATTTCCATCTTCGTCTTTGGTAACGAGGACGTATTTTCCATCGACTTCGATGTAAAAATTCTTGCTGGCAGTTTGTCCAGTGTTTTGAGCTGGTGCTTGATTTTGAACTTGTTGGCTTAGTTGACCACCCAGAGTTTGGCCAAGATTCATGCCCATAAACATGTTCATCCCATTGCCATTCCCTTCGTTGGCAGCTGCAGCAATAAGCGCTTCGTTACGAGCACGGCGTTCTTCGATTTCAATCGTGTTGTACTTCATTGCCACGAGCTCACTATCAAGCTTGCGAACGATATCAAGACTTTCTTGGTCGTAGCTGAGGTCTTCAAGCAAGATGTTAGTTGCTTCAATCCCGTAGAGACCTGTCCAAACCTTGTTGACCTCTTGTTTAGCGAGTTCGTTAAAGGTGTCTTGATTGGCATTGAGGCTATAGATATCTACCTTGTTTTCGTTGGTGTATTTGGCAATGGCAATCGCGATTTTCGGTGCGATATTTTGACGGAGCGTTCCTTGAGCTACATCTTGGAGAGTAAATGGCTGTCCGTCAGTAATTTGACGGCTAACAGAACTCACGTAGAAGAGGACTGGATCTGCTATTTTTACATCAAACAAGCCATAGAAACGGATGTTGAGCAGTTGTTGGTAACGTTCGCTGAAGTATTCGACCGCATTTTGTGTGCCGAACTTATTACCTGCAATAGGTTGCATGCGGATAAAGATAATTTCTTGTTGAGTGATGACTTGTCCACCAAAAGAGAAACGGTTTTTAAAGTTTTCCCAAGTGCCTTTTAAACCACCTTTTTCAAGGAGCCAGGCATTATCACCAGCTTGCCATTCGTGGCTACCAGCTTCGAGAACTTCACCAAGGAAGGTACCGTTGTTTACCAAAACAGCGCTATAACCTTGAGGAACGATAACCACACTGCCATCTGACAAAAGTCCAGTATTTTGATTGCTGTGACGAGAACGTCCATCTGGGTCTTTTGTGAGTAATTGTCCCTTGACGGCCAAGGCATCGCCAGAGACATTATCTGGAAGGACAATGGCTTCCTTGAATTTACTATCATTAAAACTATTTAAGCCTGCTGATAAGGCTGCACGTATAAATCCCATAATTCCTCCTAATTATAAAGCTCGTCTTCATCCACAACATCATAGGTATCGAGTACCCATTGGTTTGGACTGCGAGATAGATTGGCACCACAGTAGTCGCACTCGCTAACTGCAGAGATTTTCAAAGGGGCGCCACAGTTTGGACAGTGGTCGCTCACAACTTCGTCTGGATTGACTGCTTGCGTTTGGCTACCGTGTTGACGGATAAAGTTTAATTGATACACGGTGAAGAGATCTTTTTTAGGGTCTCCTTCAATGACACGGCGAGTCTCATCGTCAATGACATAGTCTCGTAAAATTGATGATAGAATCACCACTAAGGTATCGTTTCCGTCAGGATTTTCAATGAACTCCTTGATGCGAACATTTTCGATACAAACTTTCTCTAAAACATTAGTTGTTTTAGCACGAATATGGTCTTCGAGTTGGGCACTGTGTTGGGAGTAGAGACTGGTACTTTCTAAAGCGCGGACAGAGTTCCAATTTTTCTCAGTCCAGGCAACCTGCAATTTAAGGTAGACTTCCTTAACCCAAGATGTGAAAGCTTCCGCGTCAAAGTTTGGATCTCCGTATTTCACAAGACTAATGGCCCGTGTGTTGTGTTCAACTCGACGATGGAGCGTT
This sequence comes from Streptococcus sp. HMSC072D05, assembly GCF_001815805.1. GTDB lineage: Bacteria > Bacillota > Bacilli > Lactobacillales > Streptococcaceae > Streptococcus. The sequence continues at coordinate 101,359 of NZ_KV822018.1, read as the reverse complement.
TGAGAATCATTACTAGTGTCTGTTGAACTTGAATCTTCTGAGTTATTCTTCGAGGCTTTAAAGATACTAACTAGGAAAACTCCTGCGACAATCAGGAATACCAATCCCATTTCGAATGAGTTGGTAGAGCTACTAGAGGATGATCCGTATCCAGAGCGGTAGTAGTGGTAGGATGATCCGCCAGAACGACTTCCACCTCCACTTGAGCGGCTACTGCTGCGGCTGCTCCCTCCACTTCTGGAATGTCCGACACCCGCATCAACGATTTGAGGCACGGATAGAAAAACAAGTAATAAACAGGTCATTAAAAGAGCGTAAAACTTTTTCATGTGTCTCCTAACTATATGATTGAAAAGGTAGAATTCTGAATTCGAATGATTATTAAACTATTTAATAACCTTTAAAAATCATCTAAGATATACTAGGCGTTATTTACTAGCATTTAGCTTCTTTATGGAATGGCGTTCGATGAGCCATCCCACAATCCATCCTATTGCTAGCAAGTAATTTTCAAAAGCACCGATAGCATTTACAGGAGAGTGATACTCCATATAATTGAGTAAGTGATTTGTTCCTATTCCAATTCCGCCAATAATGAGAGCAAGAAGTGCGATTCGTAGATAGAACCAATCGTATTTAATATTGATAGCGAGAATAATAATCAATACAGCTAAATTCCATATTCCAATTTCTCGTTGCCAACCAGCAGATATTCCGTACCCGGAGTGGCTTCCCATGTACGATGGAAAGAAAATTTGTAGTATAGAAGCGCCTAACATAGCGATGATGACTAAGACAAATAGCAATCGTAAAAATTTGTTCATTTATTCTCCTTGTCTCATTCTCGTCTTAAAAGTAGAAAAAAGTGTATAAAGAGTAAATTACTCACTTTCTTTCAACTTCGCCAATTCCTGTGCAAGGAGTTTAAGGGCAACTTGTGGATTGGCTTGGCCTTTGGTTGCTTTCATAAGGAATCCTGTGAAGGCCTTGTCTGCGTTGCGTTTGCCTGACTTGAAGTCGGCAACGGCAGCTTCGTTATCAGCAAAGACTTGGTGGATGATTGGAATCAGAACATCTGGATCTGAGATTTGGACCATACCTGCTTTTTCCACGTATTCACGCGCGCCACCACCATTTTTAGCTAGGTGGACAAAGACTTTCTTGGCAATCTTAGAAGAGATCGTGCCGTCTTCGATGATGGCAATCATTTCTACCAAGTTTTCTGGTGTCAATTCGATTTGTTCTAGTGTTTTACCTTCGGCGTTCAAGAACTGAGCAACTTCACCTTGGAGCCAGTTAGAAACTTGTTTGGCATCGCCACCGAGTGCAACAGCTTTTTCAAAGAAGTCAGAAGTGACCTTATTTGCAGTCAACTGACTAGCATCGTAGTCTGACAAGCCAAGGTCAGCAACGTAGCGTGCACGGCGTTCCTTTGGAAACTCTGGCAGTTCAGTACGCATTTCCTCAATCCACTCGTCTGAAATTTCAAAGAGTGGGAGGTCTGGTTCTGGGAAGTAGCGGTAGTCTGCAGCGCCTTCCTTAACACGCATGAGGATGGTTGCTTTGTTGGCTTCATCGTAACGGCGTGTTTCTTGGCGGATTTGACCACCTGAGCGAAGGATTTCAGCTTGACGTTGGACTTCGTATTCGAGACCTTTGCGAACGTTTGAGAAGGAGTTGAGGTTTTTCAACTCAGTCTTGGTACCGAATTTTTCTTGACCATAAGGACGAAGCGAGATGTTAGCATCCACACGCATAGAACCTTCTTCCATCTTAACGTCTGAAATGCCAGCGTACTGGATAACTTCCTTGAGGGCAGTTAGATAAGCATAGGCTTCTTCAGGAGAACGCATGTCGGCTTCAGACACGATCTCAATCAAAGGCACCCCTTGGCGGTTGAGGTCTACATAAGAGTAGCCATCTGTACCGTGGGTGTTTTTACCAGCATCTTCTTCCAAGTGGGCGCGTTCAATACCGATTTTCTTAGTCGTACCATCTTCTAGCTCCACTTCAATCCAACCATTGTAACCAATTGGCTCATCAAACTGAGAAATTTGGTAGGCTTTTGGATTATCAGGATAGAAGTAGTTCTTGCGGTCAAAGTGCATCTTCTTGTGGATGTCCATGTTGAGGGCAAGAGCGGCCTTGATACCAGCATCGACAACACCCTTATTGAGAACTGGCAGAACTCCTGGAAAAGACCAGTCAATCACGTTGGTGTTGGCATTTTGGTCATTTCCAAAGTGGGCAGAAGTAGGTGAGAAGATTTTTGAATTGGTGTTGAGCTCTACGTGGACTTCAAGTCCAATGACTGTTTCAAAGTTCATTAGTTGTCACCTCCAAAAATCACGGGTTGTTGTTTGTGGTAGTCTGTTGTTGCTTCAAAGGCAGCAGCAGCTTGGTAAATGGTTTCCTCAGAGTATTTAGGACCAATCAATTGGAGACCGACTGGTAGACTTTGAGAGAATCCAGCAGGAACTGAAATTCCTGGGAGACCAGCCAAGTTGACTGGGATGGTCAAAAGGTCAGCCAAGTACATGGCAACGGGGTCATGGTTGAGGGAGTCCAAGTCATAGGCAACGCTTGGTGCAGTTGGTCCCAAAATCAAGTCGTAATCCGCAAAGACTTTTTCGAAATCTTGGATGATAAGGGTACGAACCTGACCAGCTTTCTTGTAGTAAGCATCGTAGTAACCTGATGAAAGGCTGAAAGTACCTAGCATGATACGGCGTTTCACTTCTTCACCGAAACCTTGGCTACGGCTGTTTACATAGATTTCGTCAAGGTTGGTCGCATCTTCTGCACGATAGCCATAACGGATACCGTCAAAACGTTGCAAGTTTGATGAGGCTTCTGATGAAGCGATGATGTAGTAAACGGCAACACCGTATTTAGAGTGAGGAAGGCTAACTTCTTCAACGATAGCACCGAGTTTTTCAAAGTGTTTAGCGGCATTCAGAATAGTTTCCTTAACCTCTGGGTCAATTCCTTCACCGAGGTATTCCTTAGGCAAAGCAATTTTCATGCCCTTGATGTCTTGGCCGATTTTTGAAGTAAAGTCGGCAATGCGGATAGGAGCAGAAGTAGAGTCTTTGGCATCTTCGCTAGCAATAGCGTTGAGCAAGAGGGCATTTTCCTTAACAGTTGGTGCAAAAGGTCCGATTTGGTCTAATGAGCTACCGAAGGCAATGAGACCGAAACGAGAAACTGTTCCATAGGTTGGTTTGAGACCAACGATTCCGTTGAAGGCAGCAGGTTGGCGGATAGAACCACCAGTATCAGAACCAAGTGACAAGCGGACTTGTCCTGAAGCTACGGCTGCGGCAGAACCACTTGATGAACCACCAGGAACCTTGCTGTGGTCCCAAGCATTTTTAGTAGCACCATAGTGTGAAGTCTCACCAGAACCGCCCATGGCAAACTCGTCCATGTTGGTTTTCCCAACAATAATCATGCCTTTAGCTTTTGCATTGGCAACGGCTGTCGCATCAAAGATAGGCTCGTAGTTGTAGAGCATTTTTGAGGCTGCGGTTGTGAGGATGCCGTCAGTAGAAATATTATCCTTAACTGCCAGTGGAATTCCTGAAAGGACATTATCCGCGTCGATTCCAGCTTCATCAATAGCTTTAGCTTGAGCAAGGGCTTGTTCTTCAGCGATAGTGACAAAAGCATTGATAGCTTTCTCGCGAGACTTGATATCTTCAAGCGTGGCCTGTGTCAATTCAGTAGCTGAAATCTCCTTAGATACAAGGAGATTGTGCAAGTCTTCAATCGTTTTGTTATTAAAAGTCATTAGGCATCTCCTCCATCATCTAGGATAGCTGGCACCTTGATATAGTAGTTTTCTTTTTCAGGTACGTTTTTAAACAAGCGGTCACGGTCTGTTCCTTCTTCGGCCACATCAGGGCGGAGTACGGTCTTGCGATCAGCCATGGTTGTAGTAGGTACGACACCAGTTGTGTCGACTTCGCCCAGCAATTCAACCATGTCAACAATTTTAGACAAGGTTGTTGCAAAAGCAGCAGTTTCTTCTTCAGAGAATTTTAATTTTGAAAGATTGGCAACGTGTGTTACCTCTTCTTGCGTAATTTTCATCTTGCATCCTTTCGTGAAATGATGATTTTTAGTCTGTTCTATTTTACCATATTTTCCTATAAATAAGGGAGCCAAACTGAAAAGAAATAGAAATTGAAAAATCGCTTTTAATTCGCTATAATGGTTAAACTAGAGAATAGAAAAAATAAGAGTTAGGATAGAAATATGTTCCATCAATTTATCACCAGAACTCAGACAGTCCCTCCTCCCATTTCGCTCTTTTGGTATGGGATTATGATGCTCCTATTAGTGCTTTGTATTTATGGAGCGCTTGTTTATCACAAAAATCCGAAATTTGTCCGCTTGTTTAAGGGGATTCAGATCCTCCAGTTACTAGCCCTATATAGCTGGTATGTTGGTTTTGGGATTCCATTTTCTAATAGCCTTCCATTTTACCATTGCCGTTTGGCTATGTTTGCGGTGGTTTTCTTGCCAGATAAATGGCGGAGCAAGCAATATTTTGCCCTCTTAGGAGCTAGTGGAGCGGTCTTTGCCTTGGTTTACCCGGTTTTTGACCCCTATGATTTCCCCCATATCACCAGTTTTTCATTTTTGATTGGGCACTATGCCCTTCTAGTGAATTCCTTGGTCTACTTGATGAATCACTATGACAAGACCTTGCTCAAGAAATATATGATTGTGGCCTATACCTTTATTCTCAATCTCTTTCTAGTTGGTGTTAATCAGGTGACAGGTGGAAATTATGGTTTGTTAAACAAGACACCTTTTATTCCGGATGCGCCCTTGTGGTTAAAATATCTCCTTGTGTCCGTCATCCTCTCACTGGCTCTGGTTCTTTTTGATATCTTGTTCAAGAAACGGTGGAAAAAGAGAAATCAGGTGCAATCTGTGCTCTAGCTTGCCTTTTCATCGGATGAGCAATTGAAAAACTCCCCAAAATCCGATATAATGAAGAGTTGAAAGGAATGGTAAAATCCAATGTAAACATCATTCTTAGCTACTGAAACAACTAAAAATAGAAAATCAAAGAAAGAGAACTTATGACTATTCAAGAAGAAATCAAGAAACGCCGTACCTTTGCCATCATCTCCCACCCGGACGCGGGTAAGACGACCATCACTGAGCAATTGCTCTACTTTGGGGGCGAAATTCGTGAGGCTGGTACGGTAAAAGGGAAGAAAACAGGGACTTTTGCCAAATCTGACTGGATGGATATCGAGAAACAACGTGGGATTTCGGTTACTTCATCTGTTATGCAGTTTGACTACGACGGCAAGCGCGTGAACATCCTCGACACACCAGGGCACGAGGATTTCTCAGAAGACACCTATCGGACCTTGATGGCGGTGGATGCTGCCGTCATGGTCGTGGACTCTGCCAAGGGTATCGAGGCCCAAACCAAGAAATTGTTTGAGGTTGTGAAGCACCGTGGCATTCCAGTCTTTACCTTTATGAACAAGCTAGACCGTGATGGTCGTGAGCCACTGGACCTCTTGCAAGAACTAGAAGAAGTCCTTGGCATTGCGAGCTATCCTATGAACTGGCCAATCGGGATGGGGAAAGCCTTTGAAGGCTTGTACGACCTCTATAACCAACGCTTGGAGCTTTATAAAGGGGATGAGCGTTTTGCTAGTCTAGAAGATGGAGACAAGCTCTTTGGAAGCAATCCTTTCTATGCTCAAGTTAAGGACGATATCGAACTGTTGCAAGAAGCAGGAAATGAATTTTCAGAAGAAGCTATTCTTGCAGGAGAACTGACGCCAGTCTTCTTTGGTTCAGCCCTGACCAACTTTGGGGTGCAGACCTTCCTTGAGACCTTCCTTGAGTTTGCTCCAGAACCACATGGCCACAAGAAAACAGATGGCGAAATTGTGGATCCTTATGATAAGGATTTCTCAGGATTTGTCTTTAAAATCCAAGCCAACATGGACCCTCGTCACCGTGACCGCATTGCCTTTGTCCGTATCGTATCAGGTGAGTTTGAGCGAGGAATGAGTGTCAATCTGCCTCGTACTGGGAAGACTGCCAAGCTTTCTAATGTCACCCAGTTTATGGCGGAAAGTCGTGAGAATGTGACAAACGCTGTTGCAGGAGATATCATCGGGGTTTACGATACCGGTACTTATCAGGTTGGAGACACCTTGACGGTTGGAAAAAACAAGTTTGAGTTTGAACCACTGCCAACCTTTACCCCTGAGATTTTCATGAAAGTTTCTGCTAAGAACGTTATGAAACAAAAATCCTTCCACAAGGGTATCGAACAATTGGTGCAAGAAGGAGCCATTCAGCTTTACAAGAATTACCAAACTGGTGAGTACATGCTAGGAGCTGTCGGACAACTCCAGTTTGAAGTCTTTAAGCACCGCATGGAAGGCGAATACAATGCGGAAGTAGTCATGAGCCCGATGGGTAAAAAGACCGTTCGTTGGATCAAGCCTGAGGACTTGGATGAACGGATGTCCTCAAGCCGCAATATCTTGGCCAAAGACCGTTTCGACCAACCAGTCTTCCTTTTTGAAAATGACTTTGCCCTCCGCTGGTTTGCGGACAAGTATCCAGACGTAGAGTTGGAGGAAAAAATGTAACTCAGCACCAACAATTGGAACTAAAGTTCCTAATTGTTGGACGCTAGTCGCTATTTGGCGAACTAGCTAACTGCCTTACTAACTACGTTTGGCAAATAGAACCGATTTGCCAAACTCCGTGTCGTAGTGTAAAATCGGCTTACCTAAACGCTTCACTAGGAAAAATCCACGAATCGATAATATTCGTGGATTTTTCCGTTGTAACGGGTAGTGAGAGGGCTAGCAACCTGCCTCACTAATTCATCGGCGAAAAATAATCGTTTTCGCCTCTTCGTGTCGTAGATTACGGCTATTAATTAGTATGGCATTTTTCTTAAATGCGTTGTAAGAAAAGTCCGCGAATGCTTTCGATTCGTGGATTTTTTTGTTGGAAAGGCTAGAAAGTTACATCGGCTACCGGCTTCATTGATTCATTTGTGAAACTGCCTTTAAATACTCTACTCCTAAAAGTCTGTGGATGCTATTGATTCATGGACTTTTTCTATATTTTGAATAAAAATCAATTCCCTGAGTGATTGGAATTAGTTACTCGATTTTTTAAGCATTTAGAAATGGTTATAAAGCAAATAAAATATATTAACAGAGCAAAAAATGAAGATTATATTGAAAAAACAGAATAGTTTTGAAATAAAGTTATTTTTGAAATCATTTTCTTTCTTCAGAGTAAGTTATAGATATTGAATTGTAGGTATATTTGGTATATAATAAGGAGATAGTTTTTATAGGTGAATAAATTCTTTTTCATATAGAGGGAAGTAACATGTTTTTTAGACGCCAGAAGGGTGAATATAGAGAAACAGACCGTGTAACTCGGTTCAAATTAATCAAATCAGGGAAGCATTGGCTACGGGCCTCGACTTCCCTTTTTGGCTTATTTAAGGTGATGCGTGGAAGTGCGGATGCGAGCCAAGTAAAGACAGAAATGGTTGAAAAGCAAGGAGGTCAGAAGTTGACCGGCTTGGATGTCTTGAAAGGGATAGCAGCTACGGGGACGATCTTAGGTGGTTTTGCTGCGACGCAAACGCGTGTTTATGCCAATGATGCAGTCGCTGTTGAAAAGACTGTCGAATCAAAAGATACCTTGGCGACGAGAGATTCAGTAGTACTGGGGACGACTCAGGATCATCAAGATACTGCTAGCTTGTCTCTGTCTACCAGTCAAAGCCAGTCATTGTCAGAATTAAATTCGCAGAGCGCCAGTCAATCTGCCTCTACGAGTCAGTCCATCAGTGCCTCAAGCTCTTCTAGTATGAGCCAGTCGATGAGCCAATCTGCTTCTACTAGTCAATCTTTGGCAAACAGTCAAAGTGTAACTGCTAGTTCAAGTGAATCCCTTGGAACACAAAATCAAGCGAATAGTAATCTGTCAGAGAGAGCTTCAGTTGGTGTTCAAAGTCAGTACCAAGCAAGTGAGCCAGCTCGGGAGACAGTGAAAGAATCACAACCTTCAAAAGAATTAAAAGCAGTTGATTTTTCTACAGAATCCTTGCCTCAAAGTGAGTCTGGTCTTGTAAAGAATGAAGATGTGACGGCTGAATCAGGTCTCACAATGACTTCCGTTGCCATGACGGAAAAACAAAATGAAGAAAAACGGAAGAAATTAGAGGCCTTGTCTGCTGAGATTGGGCAGTTTCTAGCTCAAGCGCAGGGACTTCCGAACTCGGATGAGGCGATCACGAAGGCTAGTCTAACGAAGAATGAGATAGCAGAAGCCTTGAAAGGTGAGGCTTCTGACCTTGCCACTATCCTACAAAAAGCTACAGAAGCTCGAAACAGTATTGCAAATGCTGTATTACGTGCCAACTCTGGACTTCGTGACAGCAGAAATGGACAAGCTTTGACCCAAGCTTCAAATACCGCTAGCTTCAGAGCTGCTAGGGATACTGAGAAGCCAGAACTTCAGAAAATAACCGTTACAGGTGGCGCAGTTCTAGAAGGGCAAAAATTTAAAATTTATCGAGAAGAAAATTTTTCTGGGACCATTGAGTTTACTGATAACAGTGGTCGAATTGAACATGCAAAATTTGTTCCTACTGCTGTTCCCGCGGCCTATCCGGCTACTTCAACTGTTGTCTCATTCACTACGAGCAATGGTCAAAGTATCAGAATGATTGTTCCGACAAATAAACTAGCCAAAGATGGAAATGCTACAGCATCAAATCCTTTCACCGTTTCAATCACGGGTTCTGTTGGAAAAGATCAAGCAGTAAATAGTTTGTGGACCCGTTATGTTTTCACCTATGATCAGGAAGGTAATTTTAGCGGAAATACTACTGACGTAGGTCTTGTAAAAGATTTAACAGCCAACCCTGCCGCAATTCAATTTGAAGTCCATGCTCAGTCTGAAAAGTACGAACCAGCTATCAATGCTGAGGTGAATCGAAACTTTACTCTAACGGCCAATTCAGGGACTGTTTCTGTTGGTGAAGCTAGTCAGTACATCACGAATGCTACAGGGACGCCAGAATTACCTACTACAGGAATTACTAAGGGAACTAGAACAACCTATACTTGGAAATCTGGAACCAATACGAATTTGTCTGCTGGTCGGCATACTTTGACAGCGGTGGTAACTTATCCAGATGGAAGTACGGATGAAATTGACGTGAGCTTTACTGTGCGCCCTCAGACGCCAAGGATAGAGAATCAATATCTTAACGAAAAAGGTGGGCTCTCAAATCAAGCGATTACGGTAGATGGGGTTGCTCCGGGTGGGACAGTTACTTTAACAATTGCAGGTGAAACATTTACCAAACAGGCAACGGGGAGTTCTACCAGTGTAACCTTTACTGCAACTGACTTGAAGAAAGTATATGATCGCAATGGAGGACGACTTCCAAGTGGACCAGTGACTGCTAGTACGACAGTAGATGGTTTGGTTTCAGATGTGTTTAATGGACAAATTACGCCAAATCAAGCGTCAATTTCAGTAAGTAATAGCCAGTCTGCTTCAGCAAGTGCTAGTCGATCAGCATCAGTAAGCTCGAGTCAATCGGCTTCAGCGAGTGCTAGTCGATCAGCCTCAGTAAGCTCAAGCCAATCCGCTTCAGTGAGCGCAAGTGAATCCGCTTCAGTAAGTTCGAGCCAATCCGCTTCAGTGAGTGCTAGCCAATCCGCTTCAGCGAGCGCCAGCCAGTCAGTCTCAATAAGCGCAAGTCAGTCTGCATCTGCAAGCTCGAGTCAGTCCGCTTCAGTAAGTTCGAGTCAGTCCGCATCAGTAAGCGCAAGTGAGTCAGCCTCAGCCAGCGCAAGTCAATCTGCGTCTGCAAGCTCCAGCCAGTCCGCATCAGTAAGCACAAGTGAATCGGCTTCAGTAAGTGCCAGCCAGTCCGCTTCGGTAAGTGCTAGTCAGTCAGCGTCAACGAGTGTGAGCCAATCTGCCTCAGTAAGCTCCAGCGAATCTGCTTCAGTGAGCGCCAGTCAATCAGCTTCAGTGAGCTCGAGTCAGTCTGCATCGGTAAGTTCGAGCCAATCCGCTTCAGCGAGCGCTAGTCAATCCGTCTCAGTAAGCTCAAGCCAATCCGCTTCAGTGAGCGCAAGTGAATCAGCATCAGCGAGCGCAAGTGAATCTGCTTCCGTAAGCTCTAGTCAATCCGCATCAGCGAGCGCGAGCCAGTCTGCCTCAGTAAGTTCGAGTCAGTCCGCTTCAGTGAGCGCAAGTGAATCTGCATCAGTGAGCTCGAGTCAGTCCGCGTCAGTCAGCACTAGCCAGTCAGCATCAGTGAGCTCGAGTCAATCAGCCTCAGTAAGTGCAAGTGAATCTGCATCAGCGAGCTCGAGTCAATCAGCGTCAGTGAGTGCCAGCCAATCCGCTTCATTGAGTGCCAGTCAATCAGCCTCAGTCAGCTCAAGCGAATCTGCATCAGTTAGCTCAAGTCAGTCAGCTTCATTGAGTGCAAGTGAATCCGCCTCAGCCAGCGCAAGTGAATCTGCATCAGCCAGCGCAAGTCAGTCTGCTTCAGTCAGCTCGAGTCAATCAGCGTCAGTCAGCTCAAGTGAATCAGCTTCAGCAAGTTCGAGCCAATCAGCTTCAGTGAGTGCGAGCCAG
>NZ_KV822018.1:90065-90570 GCF_001815805.1 Streptococcus sp. HMSC072D05 | reverse complement strand
AGCCTCAGTAAGTTCAAGCGAATCAGCCTCGGTAAGCTCTAGTCAATCAGCCTCAGTAAGTGCAAGTGAGTCAGCTTCAGTAAGTTCGAGCCAATCAGCCTCAGTCAGCTCAAGCCAATCAGCTTCAGTGAGCTCGAGCGAATCCGCGTCAGTAAGCTCGAGTCAATCCGCTTCAGCGAGCTCGAGCCAATCTGTATCGGTGAGCTCAAGTCAATCGGCTTCAGTGAGTGCGAGCCAGTCAGCTTCAGTGAGCGCAAGTCAATCCGCTTCATTGAGTGCTAGTCAGTCAGCTTCAGTAAGTGCCAGCCAGTCAGCGTCCGTAAGCTCAAGCGAATCCGCTTCAGTAAGTTCGAGCCAATCCGCGTCTGCAAGCTCAAGCGAATCCGCTTCATTGAGTACGAGTGAGTCAGCCTCAGTCAGCTCCAGCCAATCTGCTTCAGTGAGTTCGAGCCAATCAGCTTCAGCGAGCGCAAGTCAATCAGCCTCAGTAAGTTCAAGCGAATCA